>JARIBI010000246.1 GCA_029257435.1 Sporosarcina sp.
AGACGGTGAAGGATAAATATTCCAACGGAATGTTTATTCTTCACTGTCCCACCAAGCGGAGCGCGGTAGCATTCCTGAAGCAAAAACCGAGCATTTTGAGGTGTACGTTTATTGACAAAATACCAGAAGTGATCATAACCCAGGGAAAGCGCTCATAATCCGCGGAAAGTGATCATAACCCAGGGAAAGCGCTCATAACCGGCGAAAAGCGCTCATAACCCAGGGAAAGCGCTCATAACTCGCGGAAAGTGATCATAAGCCAGGGGAAGCGCTCATAACCTGCGAAAAGTGATCATAAGCCCGAGAAAGCGATCATAACTCACGGAAAGTGATCATAAGCCCGAGAAAACGCTCATAATCCGCGGAAAGTGATCATAACCCAGGGGAAGCGCTCATAACCAGCGAAAAGCGCTCATAACCCCAAGCAAGTCGCCCAAAACCTCACCAAAACCCCACCCCACAACAAAAAAACAGATGGATTAACCTCTCCATCTGTTTCCTATCTCAAATCACTCAGCGCTTGCGCCATAAGACTCTATCATTAATGAATATGCGTTCTACTTCTTGTTTCAGCAAAAGTTTTTTGAGTTCCCGTTCGCTCTCTTTTTCAGGGACGCCATAGATAGCGGCGATTTCACCAGTTGCTAACATTTCGAAACGGCTGAACAATTCTTCCAGTGAAGGCGCGCGATCCCGGATGATGGGGGACCCTGTGAGCTCTTCGAGAATTTGCTCGTAGATTTCATAGCTGTAAGAACCGTCCACCATGAGTCCCTCATCTTCAATATTTTCATTGAAAAATACGAAAGTCGGGGACTTTACAACTTCCATCTCTTTGGCTAAATGAAGATCGACTTGTAAGGATTGCAGAACATTCTTAGAGAAAAAGTCGCTTATGAATTCTTGTTTGTCCAAATTTAACTTTTCCGCAATTTCAACGAGTACTGCAAATGATTTAACGTTACGTGATTTTAGGAATGAATACTCGAATAGTTTTGTTAGAAATTTAAAGCCAGCACGTTTTCCCTGGAACTCCGCCGCTTTGATGGCAATACTGGGAAACGCAGGATGTGCTTTTTCAAATGCACTCGACTCTTCACATGCATCATCTACTAAAGGCAATGCTTTGTAATTCATTTTAGGTAAAGATGTGAGCAGACCGATGCGCAAAGTGAAATACCGTTCATACTCAACTTGCAATCTTCTTAGGATTGGTTGCAGCGCCCAGCAATCTTGACATAAAGGGTCAAGGAAAACGTATAATTCGATTGGCCGAGGATGTGCAATCGGCTGCTGTTCAACTTCTGCGAAAGTTCTTCGATTCACTGATCTCCCTCCTCGTTCCGATTCACCATGTGATTGGCAGTTAAGACGAGGCGCTGATAATAGATTTCACGAAGCGGCCCATCAAGACCGACCTCGTCCATTGCTTCAGCCATGCAGGCAAGCCAAGCTTGTGCCCGTGTCGGTGTGATGGCAAATGGCATATGTCTAGCTTTCATCATCGGATGTCCGTGTTCTTCTGTATATAAGTTAGGTCCGCCCAAATATTGCGTTTGGAATTGCTTTTGTTTGCGAGCGGTCTCTGTCAGGTCAGGCGGGAAAATGGGAATTAAGTCCGGGTGGACGGCCACTTTGGCGTAAAACCGGTCGATGAGTTCCGACAAACGTGCTTCACCGATCTCCTCATAGGGTATCAAAGGCTTTCGTGTCATGAATGTCATTCTCCTTTGTTGTTACTCTGTACTTCTATTTTATCAACCACACAAAACATTACAAATAAATAGCTTTCGTTCGGCGGTTTCATACTTACACCGTATACGCATTATAGTTGTTCATGACCTTAGTGACGTAGTTTTGAGTCTCACGGAATGGTGGAATCCCACCGTATTTACGAACATTTCCGGGACCGGCGTTATAAGCGGCAAGCGATAGTTTTAAATCGCCTCCAAATTGATCAAGCATTTGTCTTAAGTATTTTGCGCCGCCCATAATATTTTGTTCGGGATCGGATGAGTTTGAAACACCCAGGAATTTTGCAGTGCCAGGCATCAGCTGCATAAGTCCAGTTGCTCCGGCATGACTGACCACATCTTTATTGAAATTCGATTCTTGTTTAATGACCGCGGCAATTAAAGCAGGCGGAACATCGTATTTTTTTGCAGCTTTATTAATCAATTGTGCATATGCTGTGTTCACATTGCCTCCGTTATAGGCGAGTGGCGGGCGGCTGGCTGAAACTTGGTCAACGTACTGGGTCGCATCAGTAAGCGAATTGACAGATGGAGTTGTAAAGAACGCAAACCGATTACTTCCTTGCGGCGATTGAATACTGCCCAGTGTTGACGCTGAGAAGCTCGAAAGCGAATCAGAAATGGAGCTTTCACTCGTCATTTCATTTAATAACGATTGAAAGAAATTGGTCCCTTCTGTGTTCGTTTCGGTTGCAGAGTGAACAGCTCCAAGTGACTGCAGGGTATTCAATTCGAACAGCGTACGAATCATTTTCGTGTCCATGCTAATCGATCCTTTCTGATACTTACTATCCGTGGCAATTCTAGTTCTTCTTTCAGTATATCAATTTCATGGCTGAAAGCACAATCCTGACTGCATCAGAGACGACTCTATGGTAAACTATTCATACTGACTGATAGGGGAAGGGAAGAGGGAAAAGTGCGTATTGAACATCTAATAACTGAAGGACAATTAAAAAAAGAAACCGTTTGTTTTACTTATGACGGAACGGCAGAACAGCTTGGAGACTCTCCTTCTGGGAAAATGATTACAGATTCAGATGCACTCAGTTTCGTGTATCTATTCGAAGACGGAGAAGAATATCGTTATCTCCATTTTACGCAGCAAGTATGGCCGCTCATGCAGCAGCTCATTAAGATGGATAATGGGGATCCCTTAATAGCATGTGAAGACGGAACTGTTCAATTAAAAGGATTTACTGAAGAACTGATGATGCTGGTTTTCAATATAGAAGGTAATGGGAATTACGGAGAAGAATTCATGCTTGCTGTGGAGCAGGCTTTTAAAGAAACCCTGCACCAGCATAGCTAACAAGAACGTAAGGGAGGAGGCATTTGTATGAGAATGTGGAATGATTTTCTTGCTCCCTATAAGCAAGCAGTTGTGGAGCTAAAGGTGAAGTTGAAAGGCTTGCGGCACCAATACAAATTGGAAGACTTGCATGCGCCAGTCGAGTTTGTCACAGGACGCGTTAAACCGCTTGCTAGCATTTATGACAAAACTCTTGAAAAAAACATTCCATTCGAGCCATCTCCAGAACTTGCTGCTGAAGTCCCTGACATTGCAGGGCTTCGGATTATGTGCCAGTTTGTCGATGATATCGGCAGTGTAGTTGGCATGCTTAGACAGCGGAATGACTTAAAGATTGTCGAAGAGAGAGATTACATATCGAACAAAAAACAGAGCGGTTACCGTTCGTTCCATATTATTATTGAATATCCTGTCGAGACGATTCATGGGGAAAAGACGATCCTTGCTGAAATTCAAATAAGGACACTGGCAATGAATTTTTGGGCTTCAATTGAGCACTCTTTAAATTATAAGTACCAAGGGGAATTGCCGGATGTGATTCGACAAAGACTTGAAGGAGCTGCTGAAGCCGCTTTTCGATTAGATGAAGAAATGTCGTTAATTCGAGATGAAATTCATGAAGCACAGTCGTACTTCAGTTCGTTTAAAGAAACGGAAAAAAGAGATATTCAAGATACCTCATGGAAGGGGGAACCAGAATGATGAAGTTTGTGATCCAATCACGCGGCGATGAGTTATCTAACCGTTTGATGGCGGAGGCAAAAGAATATTTGGTCGAGTTTGGTCTGGAATATGACGAGGTTGAACCGGATATCGTACTATCAATTGGCGGAGATGGAACGTTATTGCATGGTTTTCATAAATACAATCACCGGTTGCACGAAACTGCGTTTGTCGGAATTCATACAGGACACCTTGGATTTTATGCGGATTGGAAGCCGGAAGAAATCGAGAAATTGGTCATTATGATTGCACGGAAAGACTACCATGTCGTACAATATCCTCTTTTAGAAGTGGAAATTTCCTATACTCATTCCGAGGAAAAGTCTACCTATCTAGCCTTGAACGAATCTACCATCAAGTCACCGGAAGTCACACTTGTAATGGACGTTGAATTGAATGGAGAACATTTTGAGCGATTCCGCGGAGACGGGTTATGTATGTCTACACCATCAGGTTCTACTGCTTATAGCAAGTCTTTAAATGGTGCAATTTTGCATCCTTCCTTGTCATGCATGCAATTGACTGAGATGGCGTCCATAAACAACAGGGTATTTCGTACTGTTGGCTCGCCTTTAGTCCTTCCATCGCATCATTCATGTTTATTAAAACCGGTAAAAGGACCGGATTTCATGGTGACCGTGGATCATCTGCAATTGCTTCAAAAAGATGTGAAATCCATCGAATATAAAGTGTCAAAGGAACGCATTTCGTTCGCTCGTTTTAGACCATTTCCGTTCTGGAAGCGTGTGTCCGAATCGTTTGTCGCAAGTGATGAGGAAAAATAATCCGTCGCCGCTGTTATTGAAGTTCATTTCAGAAGAACAAATCCTTTTAAGAGACTTTCTAAAGCAGAAAGGTATTTCCAAAAGGGCGCTGACGGCTGTTAAATTTGAAGGCGGGCGGATTTTAGTAAATGGAGTGGAGCGAACAGTGCGCTGGACACTTAACCAGCATGATCAAGTAATCATTGAATTTCCTCCTGAAGAGATAGGGGAAGGCTTGACACCTGAACACGGAGTGCTTTCAATCCTAACCGAAGATGACTCGATTCTAATCGTGGAAAAACCAGCAGGCCAGGGAACAATTCCCTCGAGGAACCAGCCCCATGGCACCTTAGCAAATACAGTTTTTGGAAAATACCTGTTAGACCAACATCCAGCGACGGTCCACGTCGTTACACGGCTGGACACGGACACATCGGGTGTTGTCTGTATCGCGAAAAATCGTCATATCCATCATCTTATGAGCGCGCAAATGCAGCAAACAGGGTTCGACCGACGTTATATAGCTTTCGTGAGGGACTGGATACTCGAAGATGCGTTTACGATTGAAATGCCGATCGGCCGCAAAGACGGCAGTATTATTGAGCGGATAGTTCGTGATGACGGCCAGTATGCACGTACAGATGTCCGGGTTACAGGTCGTTTTGAGTGGAATAGTAGGCGCTATACAGCAGTCGAGCTCCAGCTACACACAGGAAGGACCCATCAAATCCGCGTACATATGGCGCACGTCGGACATCCGTTGCTTGGGGATGACTTGTATGGAGGTCCATGTGACTTAATCCAGCGGCAGGCTCTTCATTGTGCATCCATTTCGTTTAAACATCCTTCCACAAACGAGAACGTCACGTTTGCGAGTGAACTCCCGGAGGATTTGTTAAGCCTGATTCCAACACAACCGAGATCTCAAGAAGAGTACTCGGTAAACTTTTCTGGTTGAAACGGCTGTTTGGAAGAAATCGATACAATTTCAAGTTCTGGCCACCGGAGTGCTGTCAGTTTACCTCCAAATACACATCCTGTATCGATATTAACCGTATGATGTTTAAAACGGGGTTCTCTAACTGGTGTGTGTCCGTAAACAATCCATGGAGTTCCATGATAAGACTTCGCCCAATCACGTCGTTCAGGACGTCCGTCCGATAATGTTTTTCCCGAGATATCTCCATAAAGGACAAATGTGCGTAAAGCACTTGACGGAGGAGCTCCTATCAATTGCTCAGAGAGCCCGGCATGTGCGATGATAAGTTTTCCGCTGTCTAGCTCGTGATAAAGAGGCAGCTCTTCGTAGAACTGACGATAACGCTTTAGCGTTTGGGACCGTTTCTCTTTGGACAAAGAGTCGAGTTCGGCAACAGTTGTTTCTAACCCGTGTGTTTGCTGCACATTATTCCCTTTTGCGTAGCGGTATAATTTATTGCAATGATTTCCCGGGGAATAAATGAGCTGGTTTTTATCTTGCATTGCAAACAAAAGCTGCATCACTTGCACAGAGGACGGTCCGCGATCCATGCCATCTCCGACGAAAGCAACTTGTCTGCCAGATGGGTGGATTGGAATTCCGGACTTCAGGGAATACCCAAGAGTGTTTAGTAATTCCAGCAGCTCTTCGTAACACCCATGTATGTCACCGATTATATCGAACATATGATTTCACTCCTTTTTACGAAGTATTCGTAAAGTACACAAGTAGTATACAGGAGTAGTGCCTATTGGCGAAAAGAAAGGAAGGTGTAGCCATGGAAACTACAGAAGACCGCAGAGAAGAAGTGGATTTTGACGAGGAGAAATTAAAAGGAGATTTAGAACGGCAAGATATTAAAGCGTTCCGTGATGAGTACTTGCTACTCCATCCTTATGATCGAGCAATCTTCTATGAAGAAGCTGGACCTGAACTTCGGAAAACAATGTACTACTTCCTATCTCCGAAAGAAATGGCGGAGATTTTTGAGACCAGTGAAATAGATGAAGACGAATACGAAGAGTTCCTTCAGGAGATGGAGGCGACGTATGCTGCAGAGATGATTTCTTACATGTTTGTGGATAACGCGGTCGATGTCCTGAAAGAACTCGATAAGTCTCAAAGTGTCAGCTATTTGACGTTAATGAACAAAGACGCAGCTGCTCAAATCAAAGAGCTATTGCACTACGAAGAACATACAGCGGGTTCAATTATGACAACGGAGTACGTTACGGTACCCCAAAATTCCACAGTACGATCGGCAATGAACATTTTGCGTATTCAAGCTCCAAGTGCGGAAACAATTTATTATGTGTTTGTGGTAGACGAGGATAACCGTTTAACTGGAGTTGTGTCGTTACGTGACCTGATTACCTCTGAAGAAGATGTCTTGATTAATACGATTATGAATGAACGTGTTGTCAGCGTCCTCGTTTCTGATGATCAGGAAGATGTTGCCCGCACGACACAGGACTATAACTTACTGGCAGTCCCTGTAGTGGATTTTCAGCAGCATATCCTGGGAATTGTTACAGTCGATGACGTGCTCGATGTCCTTGAAGAAGAAGCATCGGATGACTACTCAAAATTAGCCGGTGTCTCGAATATGGATACATTTGACAAAAACTCGCTGTCTGCAGCAAAAAAGCGGGTGCCTTGGCTCATTATTTTGCTGATACTTGGAATGATCACAGCGAATTTAATCGATATGTTTACAGATACGATTTCTCAAGTCGCGCTGCTGGCCGCATTTATTCCATTAATCGCGGGTACTGCCGGTAACAGCGGGACACAAGCGCTTGCCGTTGCCGTGCGGGGAATTGCAACTCGTGATATTGAAGAAGAAAGTAAGATTAAATTGTTAATAAGAGAAGCGGGAACTGGACTTATCACTGGCTTCATTTGCGGTGTTTTCGTTATTGGATTAATCTTCTTCTGGAAACACGAATTGGTGATTGGCATGCTCGTTGGAGCGGCGATATTCGTTTCAATTTTCGCGGCAACGATATCAGGATCGTTCATCCCGTTATTTATGCACAAAATGAAAATCGATCCAGCGGTCGCGTCTGGCCCGTTCATTACCACATTGAATGACCTAATCAGTATCTTAATTTACTTAGGGTTGGCGACTACGTTCATCAACCTTTTATAACGTCAGTCACGCATGGGCAAATGCTGCATATAATGCAGTAAAAAGGATGTGGCGCATATTTCACTTCAAGTCCCTTTGCTTTTTATCGACGGGCCCCCAATGGTATCAGTTGTAGAGGTTGTAAAAGACGAGAGCACTTCGATTTACTGGTCAAGCAATGATGCTGAATTAGCGGAGAATAACGAGCAATTGCAAGAAGAAAGGGTACCCCAGCAAGTGATTGAAGGAACGATGGATTCTCCAGTCGTCAAAAGGCTGCGTTACTTAGCTGAACCGTTTCCACGCAATGCCTATCGTCCGCTCCAGTTTTTAGTGAACGGTCAGTTACTAACAGGCGGAATCTCTGCCATGACCGATTCTCAGATTGCGATAGAAGTGCAGCAAGAGAGCAAAGATATAGACGAAATCCGTACTTTGGATCTGCAAGAGGTAGAAGAGGTGTTCTGGAAAGGGGCCCCCTTCACTTGAAAAATCGGTCTCAGGCTAATTAGTCTGAGGCTTTTTTATGTAAAAAGAAAGGAGACTGCCTTTTCAGGCTGTCTCCTTTCGAGCATCGCGGGGGGATGCTTATGCTGGTGTGTCGCACTGTGTAACATATGTGTCTGTAATGCACTGGATCGCACAGAAACAGTTCAGGTCAACTGTGATACAAGATTTAGTAGCTTTGAATTTTTCAACTTTACAAAGTTGTTCTAAATCTACCTTACCGCAATTAATAATGTCTACTGGACAGTTGTGCTTATCTAATGGTTCAAGGACCATTAG
>JARIBI010000132.1 GCA_029257435.1 Sporosarcina sp.
AGCCCGATGTCATCGGATATGACAGCGAGACTGACACGTTTACATTCTGCGACTGCTCCCTAGAAAGCCCTTCAGGCCGCAGAAGTGTATGTTATGATCCTGAGTCACTTGAATCACGCAAAAAAACAAACCGGCACACAGCGCTTGCGGGATGGCGGCAGAAATGGGCATCGAACTGTTGGATGAAGAACAGTATCGTGCACTGCAGCAACTCGAAACGGTTGATAAGAAAACGTCCACATGGATTAAAACCCCTTCAACTATTCGAAAACTCGGCGGCGGCTTATTTTGCGATTACCGCTTCGAAACCATCTTCGTCTATCACAATGGCGTCGAGTCTTATTATGCAGCCAGAGGATTCCGTGGTCTGCTGAACGTGTAATGTCAAAAAAACAGTCTCCATCCTCACTTGGGATGGAGACTGTTTTAGGTTTAATGCTTAAAACTTGAAACTAACGCTTGTAGCTCTTCCGCCATATGTGAAAGTGTTTTAGCGGAAGCGGTGATTTCTTCCATGGAAGCAAGTTGTTCTTCAGTGGTTGCAGCAACTTCTTCGGATGAAGCGGCGTTGCTTTTCGCCATGTCCTCTAACGCAATTGCGGTTTCGTTCACTTGATGGATCTCTTTTTGAGCACCTTGGGCAATGCTTGAAATGTCCGCCATTTGCGGAGTGATTTCTTTCGTGCTCGTTAAGATTTGTTCAAACTTTTCAATAGCATCTTTCGAAATGGTCATTCCTTGCTTCACATCTTCCGTTACTTTCGCCATTATTTGCACAGAGTTATCGGTATCGGCTTGTATGCCTTGGATGATTGTGTGGATCTCCTTAGCTGATTGCTGAGACTGTTCTGCGAGTTTCCGCACTTCATCTGCAACAACCGCAAAGCCTTTTCCATGCTCTCCTGCTCTCGCTGCCTCGATGGCTGCGTTCAGTGAAAGTAAGTTTGTTTGCTCAGCAATATCTGTAATGACATTCAATATGGATCCGACGTCCTTAGAACGCACAGACAGAGAACTGATCATGTCATTGGATTCGGCGACTGATGATTGAATCGAAGCCATTTGATTTACAGTATCATTCACAGCCAGTCCGCCATGTTCCGCTTGCTCCGTCATATGGACAGCAAGTTTCGATACATTTGCTGAGTATTCGTTGATGGACGTAATGCCATCTGATACGTGTTGAATGAGTGCTGAATTCGTTTCAACAGCGCTCATTTGAGTTTCTGCATTTCCAGCGACTTCTTGTACTGCATCAGCGACGTGTTCGGTTGCGTATGTCGTTTGTTCGGCGCTCGCAGTTAACTGTTCTGATGAAGCGGCAACAAGCTCTGTGTTCTTCTCGATTTTTCCAACGAGATTCTTCAAACTTTCTTGCATCGAACGGAATGCTTCGCCGAGCTGACCGATTTCGTCTGAAGACTTCACTTCAATCGTTTCTGTCAAATCACCTGTACTAATTGTTTGAGCCTGCTCTTTCAGCTTAACGATCGGCTGAATTATGGAATGGGTAATGAAATACGCGATCACTGCACCAAGAACTAACGCGATGATGACAATGAGCATGGTTGTTTTTAATATGGGCGCAGCGGCCTCCTGTACTTCTGCGTAATCGAGCGTGCCACCAATTTTCCAACCCGTCAGGTCATTGGTCAAGAATGTCATGAACCGGTCATGACCTTTGGACGTGAAGTTAAAGTTTCCTTTCGCTTCGGTTTTCAGTTTCTTATAGTAATCATCGTCTGCTGCACTTCCGGCTTCATGCATCGGATGAGAAATGAACTTCATTTCATCATCGACCATAAAGGCATATCCTTCCTTGCCAATCTTCACTTGCTCGGTCAATTCAGTAATATAATCCAATGTAATATCTACACTAATGACTCCTGATTGGTCGTCTGTCATTTTTGAAACGGTAACGACCAGAGCATCGACAGACGCATCGGGATAGGGGTTAGACAAAATTACTTCGCTAGGACTTTCCAGTGCTTCTTTATACCAATCCCTCGTCCGCGGATCATAGGTGGACGTATCGTTAATAACAGGATCCTGTACATAATAGCCTTCTTTCGTGCCCACATAGACACTTAGAATTTCAGGGTGGAGCGTCGTATACTGCTCCAGTTTTTTTCTTACTTCAGGACTTTCATTTCCGTCATATTGACTTTTTTGAACTTGTTTACTTAACGTTTCAATATCGTGTATTTTTGAAGAGATGGTCTGGTTAATAATCGTATTCAGTGTTTCATTACTGTCTTTGGCCTCTGTGATAATCTGTTTCTCTACTGCACTTTTTGCAGATGTATACGATAACCATCCGACACTGACCGATGGAACAATTAAAATAAGTGCGAATACAACAATCAGTTTGGTACGTATGCTTTTAAATCGAAACCCCATGGACAACCCAACCTTTCTTGCTAAGTGATTTTTATGTTACTCTCTATCCTAATGCTTACTTCGGTTATATGGGACTAGTCTTAACAACAATGTACTAGTTTTTTTAATTAACATTGATAAAATAGTACTAGGTGACAAAAAATTCCGTTTGTAATCGGTTTCAACTATTCTAAAAGGGATACGAAGCCGCCTTACCCAATAATCAGCAGCTGACGTGATCCACTAAAAGGATCAAGTGGAAATCGACATTGGTTTTCACGTAACTCAGGAACCTAAAGGAGATCTTGAATAGGAGTCAATCTGTAGAAATAATCACTGGCGCAGTAACTGGAGTGATTGCGGAACGTAACCTCCAACCTGAAAAAGCAATTCCAAGGGATCCATACTTCCCGCAGAATTGCTTTTTGCTATCCAATAAAGCACCAAAGAATGCTGAGACATCATGGTATAATGAGAGTAATCGAAAAATGGGAGGGGATTGTGATGATTCGATGGATTGCTGTATTCATCATAGGATTTGCGATGACGTATATACTGCCGGATGACTTCATCAGTACAGACCGTTTCACTGTTGAAATGGTCATTCGAACAGTGATGTCATTATTTTTCGTTTTCATCATCTGGTTACTGAAACCCAATCCGAAACCTAAGTAAGGGAGTGAGACTCTACATGGCCATTCTTACATTTCTCATCATCGCTTGGCTTTTGACACTCTTTAGCTTCGAACGACTCGTCATCCAAGCCTTCAAAGAACTATTCGGCAAAGACATAACAAAAGCAACGTACTACTTCTTGTTTCTAGCAATCGGGATATTCGGGGAGATCGTTTTGCTGCTTCAAGGAACGTATTCAGAGTATTTCCTGCGGGGATAAACCAGAAAAAGAGGGACACCATGAAAATCATCATCGATAATGAAACAATCCACTATACCGTGCAATACGGAAAAGGGAAGAAGTTGCAGCTGCAAATTGACGCTGGCGGTTTCATCACAGTGAAAGCTCCAAATGGAACATCGGACGAAAACATCGCTGAACAGCTTCAAAAGTGGGGGAGCTGGATTCTTGAGAAACAAAGAGAACGGGATGACAAAAAGATAAGCCCGCTCGCTCGTAAATACGAGGCAAACGGCACATTCCTTTATCTCGGAGAAGAACGCCCCCTTCACGAACTAATCCACACCGAACAGTTAACTGAAGAACAGTTGAAACTCAACTTGAAAAAGTTCTACTTCGCCCAATGTAAAACACTCATCGAATCGCGCATTAAACCCTATCAAAAAGATCTCAAAGTTACATTTAAAAGCATCGACATCATCGAGTCCTATCGGAAATGGGGAAGCTGCAACTCCAACAAAAAACTGGAGTTCAACTACCGTCTCGCAATGGCACCTGTTGACGTGATCGACTACGTCATCATTCACGAACTCTGCCACTTAACGCACATGAATCACGACCGTTCCTTCTGGCGCCGCGTCGGTAGCATCATGCCGGACTATAAAACAAAAGAAACGTATTTAGAACGCATGAATCACTTGATGACGCTGTAAAAAATTCCGAGGATGGTCAAGCATACATCTCTAAAACTCTTTTTGAAGTCGCGGCAGGGGCATCGCTAAAATCGATAAAATACGGGAGCTGCCATTTTTGAGTAGCGATGGCTTGCTTACTAACAGGCGTATCCCAGCTCGGGTACACTCTAAATGCCATTTTTCCATTTGAATAATCTGATCTAAGAATGCTGCGGGCTGCCAGGACTGTCTTAGGAAAGATGAATTGTCCGAAATGATCTTCAGTAAAGGTATTGATGACTACGAAGTCAGGAGAGTTGTCATAAGTAAAAGGCTGGTTTTTATTGGTTTCATCCTTTTCCCACAACGCGACAAATTGACCGACCTTTTTGGGGGTTATGTTAGCCACTCGAAAACGAACGGACTTCGTATTTAAAAGAAAGATACCAGCCCCGTATTCTGAGTTCTGACGCTCTTCTTGAACGTTTTGTATGGTGAAATGATTTGAATGATAAACAAGACGATTTACATACGTTAAGACACGGTGAAAGTCCTTCATTCTATTCCCCCTCAACTACTTATTAATTTCTGCTCGGAACATTTGTTCTATTGTATATGTATGTTGGAAGAACTGCAACATACAACGAGATTAAGTGGGGACATGTATAAGATGGTGCCTCAGGAATTTACAGTTTTGTGAGACGAAAAGACAAGAGATTGCCGTCTATGGATTAGTGTTGTATTAACCAAGTGAGCAATAATTATTAAGGAATCAGGTTAGTAGTGAAGACTTTGATCCCCACCCCTAAACGTATGATGAAGCGGTGATGCGAAGGATAGAACCGAAATAAAAGAATAGACTTAATTTTTATTATTGATGTCATATATGACATCAATTGATAGATAATTATACTAATTTGTGATATAGTAATCAAATAATGGACATTCAAAAACATAGTATACTAACAATTGATGATGAAAATGGAATTAATTTAGTAGAAGAATTCTTTACTCGTTTAGGGGAGAAATCAAAAACTTCAAAGGAAGCTAAAATGCACTTGATGTTTCTTAATAGTGCTTTCAACTTATTGAGTGTGAATCTATTAAAAGATTTACTTAAGGAAAAAACTGAAATCACAATTACTATTGATGGAAAGGAAAGAACGAAGTCATACCAACTAATTAAGCCGCTAAGAGTTAGACCGATATATGAATTACGCTATGCTGTAAACGGTAACGAACATTTACGATTTTTATTTTTTCCTATAGCACATAAGGGACGATCTAATTACGTCTTTGTGAAATGTTTTCTGAAGACAAGAGATCCGAATGTGGATGACACGGATAAGATGAGAGATTTAACATTTGAAATGTATAAGAGAGTCAAAAGGAATCCTGAATACTATATAGAAGGAGTTGAGGAATCATGAGAAAAGCTAAAAATCTTTTAGATATGACGACCAGCCTGTTAAAAGAAGGACACCCAGAATTAAAGGCGTCATTAGAAGGACTGTCCCCTGTATATGCAAGGATCATTTTTTCACGACGTATGGAATTGGGAATTTCCCAACAACAATTATCCAGAAAAGCGCATACAGGGTTGAAAACAATTTCTAGGGCCGAGGGTGGTTTTGATAATCTCTCTACTGAAACCTATGATAAGATATTCAATGCCTTAGATTTGGACGTTCAAGATATTGCCCAAGCCATGATTCAACTAAAGAAAAGTAAGGATGAGCTTTCTGTCACAACGGGGTGATCAGTTGTCTATATCTATTAACTATACTTAAGAAACAACTATAATAAATAGCAAAAGCCGCCACACTCAAAATGAGCAGGGCGGCTTTTCCTGTTGTCTAGTTCACCTCAATCTGACCCATCATGCCATTATCTTCATGCTCTAAAATGTGGCAATGGTACATATACACCCCTTTATTTGCAAATGAAATCGCGATTCTCACTCGATCTCCAGGATGCAGCGCAATCGTATCT
>JARIBI010000212.1 GCA_029257435.1 Sporosarcina sp.
CGTTCGTCCTGAGCCAGGATCAAACTCTCCATAAAAGAGAATTGATTGCTCAATTCGTACTGGCATCATTTAAGATGTCTATCAGATCAATTAAGATCTGTTGTGTTTGTTCCACCGGCAGAACCGGTTTCTCAAACGATAATTCGTTGACATTTTGCTGTTCAGTTTTCAAGGTTCATAGTGTTTCGTTTGTGTGTTCAAGTTGTTTTGGCAACTTTTATATAATACCATGCCTAGAATAATAGTGCAACCCCTATTTAATTTTTTATAAAATAAAAGTCCATTACATAACCAAAAGCCTGCCATTCGATGTTTATCATCAAATGACAGACCTATTTGAAACATGTTCTTCTATTGAATTAGTTTACTACTTTCTCAATCGTCACTGAACGATTGGCGCATAAGTCTAAAATATCGTCCCTGCCTTGCAATTTAATGTTTGGCCGCAACGGCTTATTATTATTAACTGAGACTACTTCCCCTACATCACCATTTGTTAGAAGTACTTTATCCCCGACGTCCGGCATTCCTATCACTGCGTACAATGCATCCAGTATAGCCGGATCAAACTTTCCGAAATCCTCTTCCTTCATCATTTCTGCAACTTTATAAGGGGATTCTTTTGCACGATACACGCGTTCACATGTCATTGCATGGAATACATCCGCAACGGCAAGTATTTGAGATAGCTGAGAAATCTTTTCCCCCTGATCTCCGCGAGGATATCCGCTTCCATCCATTCTCTCATGATGCTGCAATACGGCAAGCTTCATTTCTTGGCGTAACAAAGGAGAGTCTTGCATCATTTGATAGCTGAGTATAGGATGTTTCTTTACTTCAGCAAATTCATCCTTAGTTAGAAATGCTGCCTTTTCTAACAATCCAGCATTCACCTTTGCCATCCCACAGTCTATAAGTGCCCCTGCAAGCCCTAATTGAAGCGTTGTTCCTTTTGGATAATCAAGTTCGCTTGCCAGTGCTGAAGTTAACACACCTACCGATACCGCGTGATGGAATAGGTATTCTTTCCGATTCGAGTACTCATTTAGCACAACGAGCATTTTTTTATGTTCCATATACGTTTCAAGTAACGGCATTATGAGCAAACGCACTTTGGCAATATCCAGCTTTACACCTGATCTCCATGACGTGAATTCCCTTTTATAATCGTTCACCGCTTTTTTATATATGGTATGCAAATCTGAAGTCCTGCTAATTTTATTTTCAAGCAGCTGCTCTATGTCACTGGAAATTGTATTGGTTATTTCCTCTCCACGTTGTTCAGTTTGAACCCGATTAGCAATTCTTTCCTCAATCTTCACCCTTTTGATATTGAATAGGTCAAGCACTTCAAGATGCTCTATTTCAAGCATCGTTCCTTTACGTATGATTGGGAATGCTGTATTTGCATAAATGTCTTCCACAATGATTGCCCCTGGTCGAAGTTCATTTAAATTTCTGTAGTTTTCCATTCTTAGTCACCGCATTTCTTTTTCAGATGATTGTTCTCTTCTCATCATACTCTATTCCAAACATCAAAAAAATACCGGTTTGGAATTTTATCCAAACCGGTACTGAAAATATTATTCGTCAGATTCAGTTTCTGATGAATGATCATCAGATGCATCAGTTTTCTCGTCAGTCTCTGTGTCGATAGATGGGCCATCTTCCATCATATCTTCTTCACTTTCATCCATTTCTTCTAATGATTCTTTTTCGACCTTCGCTACAGTGGCAACAAACTCTTCGTCACCTAAACGAATTAGTCGTACACCTTGAGTGCTTCGGCCAATTATAGATATATCATGGATATCCATGCGTATCAAAATACCATGGAGAGTGATCAGCATGAGATCTTCTGTACCATCTACAGACTTCATCGCAACCATCTTACCGTTACGTTCAGTGATGTTTAGTGTCTTTAATCCGAATCCGCCGCGTGACTGCAAACGGTACTCTGAAACTGGAGTTCGTTTACCGAATCCATTTTCCGTCACCACAAGAATCTCGTCCTCTTCTTTGACAATGTCCATGCCAACGACATGATCACCTTCACGTAAACGAATTCCAATCACTCCGCTTGCCGTTCGGCTTAATGGACGAATCGACTCTTCAGTGAACTGAATGAGCATACCATCCTTTGTACCGATCGCAATTGTAGTACTGCCATCCGTCAATTTCACGTTAATAAGTTCATCTTCTTCACGCAGACGCAAGGCAATCAACCCGTTAGAACGGATGTTAGCAAACGCCATGACAGAAGTTCGTTTGACGAGACCGTCTCGGGTTGTGAAGAACAAGTACTGGTCTTCCTCAAACTTGTTAATCGGAATCATCGTTGTTACTTTTTCATCTTTCTCAACATCTAATAGATTCACTAACGGCAATCCTTTAGCTGTTCTGCTAAACTCCGGAACTTCGTAACCTTTTTTCCGGAATACCCGGCCTTTGCTCGTAAAGAATAAAATCGTGTCATGAGTGGATGTATTTAACAAGTGTTCCACGAAGTCATCATTGTTTGTGCCCATTCCTTGAATTCCACGGCCGCCGCGTCGCTGACTCCGGTATGTGTTTGCCGGCAGGCGTTTCACGTATCCGTGATGCGTAAGTGTTAAGACTGAGTTTTCTTCAGGAATCAAGTCTTCGTCTTCAAGCATATCCGTACCGCCAAGCGTAATTTCTGTACGGCGTTTGTCCGAAAAGCGCTGCTTAACTTCGAGTAGTTCTTCTTTAATAATCTCAATTACTTTGAGTTCATCAGCTAAAATAGCTCGTAATTCATTGATTAGCAGTACCAATTGTTGATACTCATCTTCAATTTTGTCACGTTCCAGTCCAGTTAGTCGCTGCAAACGCATATCTAATATCGCTTGTGCTTGACGATCCGACAGACTGTAGCGCTCCATTAACCCGCTTTTAGCTTCATCTGCAGTTTTTGAACCACGGATAAGGGCAATTATTTCATCGATATGATCAAGGGCAATTCTTAATCCTTCAAGAATGTGTGCACGATCTTCTGCTTTCTTTAGTTCATATTGTGTTCTCCGTCGAATTACAACTTTTTGGTGCTCTAAATAATGATATAAAATCTCTTTCAATGCGAGGACTTTTGGTTGTCCGTCAACAAGGGCAAGCATATTAATACCAAAGCTTGATTGAAGTGCTGTTTGCTTATATAAGTTATTTAACAACACGTGGGCATTCGCATCTCTGCGTACTTCAATGACAATACGCATACCTGTACGGTCGGATTCGTCCGCAAGATGTGTGATTCCATCAATTTTCTTTTCCCGTACGAGATCGGCAATTTTTTCGATCAATCGGGCTTTGTTTACTTGATAAGGCAGCTCATAGACGATAATTGTTTCTTTCCCGTTGGAAGCTTGCTCAATTTCAACTTTACCGCGTACTAACAAAGATCCCCGGCCTGTCTCATAAGCTCTGCGGATTCCACTTCGGCCTAAGATAATACCTCCTGTTGGGAAGTCTGGTCCAGGAATGATTTCCATTAATTCCTCTGTTGTCACTGCTGGATTTTCTGCGAGTGCAAGAACACCGTCAATTGTTTCACCTAAGTGATGGGGCGGAATGTTGGTTGCCATTCCTACCGCAATCCCAGATGTACCGTTGACGAGCAAGTTTGGAAAACGGCTTGGTAAGACAATAGGTTCTCTTTCTTGACCATCATAATTGTCTTTGTAATCAATGGTGTCTTTATTGATATCGCGTAAAAGTTCCATTGCAATCCTGGACATTCGTGACTCCGTATAACGCATCGCTGCTGCAGAGTCACCGTCCACAGAACCGAAGTTCCCGTGGCCATCTACAAGCATATAACGATAGTTGAAGTCTTGTGCCATCCGCACCATCGTGTCGTAAACAGCAGTATCACCATGCGGATGGTACTTACCGATAACGTCCCCTACTATACGAGCAGACTTTTTATGTGCCTTGTCTGCCGTATTTCCGAGATCCTGCATTGCATACAAAATACGACGGTGAACTGGTTTCAGTCCATCGCGCACATCAGGAAGTGCTCGAGAGACGATTACACTCATTGCATAGTCAAGGAATGACGTCTCCATCTCTTTGCTTATATTGATTTCCTGCACACCGCGTTTTGGCAGATCTGCCATGTTGTCATACTCCTTTCAGCCTGCCCCTTATTTATGAGTAAACAAGGGGGGCTCTCCATAACAGTCAAACTGCTTGGCAATCAAGCGTCTAAGTTCTTCACGTAAATTGCATTATCTTCAATGAACTTTCGTCTTGGAGCTACTTCGTCTCCCATTAACCGATTAAAAATCGCATCCGCTTCGATTGCATTTTCAAGGTGTACTTGAAGTAGCGTCCGCTGATCAGGATTCATCGTAGTTTCCCATAGTTGTGTAGCATCCATCTCACCAAGACCCTTATAGCGGGTAATGATTGGTTTAGGTGTCGATGACAAGCGCCCCAGGATTTCCTTGAGTGCTTCTTCGTCATAACAATACTCTTCGTTCTTCCCTTGTTTGACTCGATAAAGAGGCGGTTGTGCAATATAAACATAGCCAGCTTCGATTAATGGTCTCATGAAGCGGAAGAAGAAAGTTAAAAGCAATGTACGAATGTGCGCACCGTCAACGTCGGCATCGGTCATGATCACAATTTTGTGATACCGCGCCTTTTCTAAGTTGAACTCTTCGCCAATTCCTGTACCTAGTGCTGTAATCATCATACGAATTTCTTCGTTACTTAAAATTCTATCCAAACGGGCCTTTTCAACGTTCAGGATTTTACCTCGTAACGGTAAAATTGCTTGGAAGTGACGATCACGTCCCCCTTTTGCAGACCCTCCCGCTGAGTCACCCTCAACGATATATAGTTCACTAATTGCCGGATTACGTGAAGAGCAATCAGAAAGTTTACCTGGTAAACTTGAAACTTCCAATGCAGACTTCCTGCGAGTAAATTCGCGTGCATTTTTTGCAGCAAGACGTGCACGAGCCGCCATCAAGCTTTTATCAATAACTTTTCGTGCAACTTGAGGGTTTTCCAGCATGAAGCGTTGGAACCCTTCTGAGAACAATGAATTCACAATTGTGCTCACTTCAGAGTTTCCAAGTTTCGTCTTTGTCTGCCCTTCAAACTGCGGATCCGGATGTTTAATGGAGACGATTGCCGTCAATCCTTCACGTACATCATCCCCTGTGAGGTTCTGGTCAGCTTCGCGCAATAAACCATTTTTACGTGCATAGTCGTTAATCACACGAGTCAGGGCTGTTTTATAACCAGATTCATGTGTACCGCCTTCATACGTATTAATATTATTTGCAAATGAGAGCAAGTTATCAGCATAACCGCTGTTGTGCTGCATCGCGATTTCAACTGATATTCCGTCCTTTTCCCCTTCAATGAAAATTGGTTCAGGATAAATCGGCTCTTTGTTTTCATTCAAATGTTCAACGTATGATTTAATGCCGCCTTCATAATAATACGTATCTTTGCGTGCTTCTTCGCCGCGGTCATCTGTTATCGTAATTCGAAGACCACGATTCAGGTAAGCAAGCTCTTGAAGACGGTGCGCCAAAATACCGTATTCGTATACAGTGGTTTCTTTAAAAATCTCTGGATCTGCCTTGAACCGGATTGTAGTGCCTGTTTCATCGGATACACCAATCTCTTTCAATTCCTGAACTACTTTACCTTGACTGAACTTAATCGAATACAACTTGCCATCAAGTTTAACAAAAGCTTCTGTCTCTATAGACAAGGCATTCACGACTGAAGCTCCTACACCGTGTAATCCACCTGAAACTTTGTATCCGCCACCGCCGAATTTACCTCCGGCATGTAGCACAGTCATAATAACTTCAACTGCAGGCCGTCCAGTAGAAGCTTGTATACCTACAGGGATACCTCGACCATTGTCATCGACTCGGATCCAGTCCCCTTTTTCAATCGTAACTTCGATGTGGTCACAATAACCCGCCAACGCCTCATCGATACTATTATCAACAATTTCCCAGACCAAGTGGTGAAGACCTTTTCCGCTCGTTGTCCCGATATACATACCAGGTCGTTTACGAACTGCTTCTAATCCTTCCAGCACTTGGATCTGATCGGCATTATATGCGTTTTGTAACTCTTTTTCTTCCATGGCCAAACTGTTCACCTTCCCTTTCCGAACACGCCGGCATCCCGGTCTTGTTTTTCCGGTATCTATCCATAAACAGATCTCACACGTTGTCCCGTCGTGTTACTGTGCCATCTTCGACCTCATAGATAGCCGCTTGACGAATGGTTTCGTGTTCGATTCCTGCAACGGTCGTTGTTGTGACAAACGTCTGCACTTGCCCTTGAATGGTATTCAGTAAATGTGACTGACGATAGTCATCCAATTCACTCAACACGTCATCGAGCAGCAAAATAGGCGCTTCTCCAACTTCTTGTCTTACCAATTCAATTTCAGCTAGCTTTAGTGACAAGGCTGTCGTGCGTTGTTGACCCTGAGAGCCATATGTTTGAATATCATAACCATTCACCGTAAACGTTAAATCATCACGATGCGGTCCAATTAGAGTAATCCCTCGATCCAGCTCGCGTGTTTTAACTTCCGCAAGCTTATTCATCAAGATTTCCTTCATCTCATCATCAGTTTGCCCGGGTGATAACTCTTTTAACGTGCTATAAGAAACTTCCAAGTTCTCTAGTCCCCGAGAAATGCCGTGATGAATCGGGCCTGCCCACTTTTGCAGCAGCTCCAAAAAGTAGTATCTCTTTTTTATAATTTGCACCGCTTTATCGACAAATTGTTCCGTATAGACGTCAAACATGACATCTTCGAATTGCCGTTTTCCACGGTTGTCTTTTAAAATCGCATTTCTCTGTTTTAAGAGTTTTTGATAATGCAGCAAGTCATGCAGATAAACCGGCGAAATTTGACCAATCTCCATATCAAGGAAACGCCGTCTGACTTGGGGGCTTCCTTTTACAAGATTGAGATCTTCAGGCGCAAACATAACAACGTTCACCTGCCCGATATACAAACTCAGCCGGTTTTGCTCTATATGATTCACACGAGCCTTTTTTCCTTTTTTGGAAATTACTAGCTCAATGGGAAGATGTCCGTACTTGCGTTCCACATCACCTTCTATTTTACCATACTCCTGGCCCCAGCGGATAAGTTCACGATCATTTGACGTTCTATGCGATTTTGCCATAGCTAACACATAAATTGCTTCCATGACATTGGTCTTCCCTTGTGCGTTTTCGCCAATGAATACGTTAATGTGCGGAGAAAATGATAAATCGAGGGAGGCGTAATTTCTGTAGTCCTTTAACGCGAGGCGATCAATGTGCATCCCGAGTTCCATATGGATCAGCGATCAGCTTATACTTACCAGCGGCTGGCACCATAACGAGATCTCCATCATACAGTTTTCGGCCTCTTCGCTGTTCCTCTTCACCATTCACGTAAATTACGTTTTCACTGAGATACCATTTTGCCATTCCTCCTGAGCTAATTACATTAGCCATTTTCAAGAGTTGGCCTAGTGTTACATATTCCGTATTGAAATGGATTTCTTCCATCTGCATTCATTCCCTCATAAAGTTAGTTTGTATTTCTATTTTACCGGACTTTTGACTATAAGTAAAAAGGATAGCCGCTTTACGGCCATCCTTTTTTGTTCAATATGTGCGAACTGGCAAAATGAGTTGGAGAATAGAATCATTGTCTGTCGCTTTAAGGATGAACGGACGCATTGTTCCAGTGAAATGGACTTCGATATTTTGTCCATCAATTGCTTTCAAAGCATCCATCATATATTTAGCGCTAAACGAAATCTTCAACTCTTCGCCTGTTACTTCTTGTGCTTCTATCAATTCCTCAACTTTACCAACTTCAGGTGAGTTTGAGGAAACTTCTAACGTTTTTCCACCTTCTGCAGAAAAACGAACGATATTGTTGCGGTCTTCACGAGCAAGCAGAGATGCACGGTCAATGGCCTGGAGAAGCTGCTTGCCATTCACCGTTACAGATGTTTTGTATTCAGAAGGAATTAATCGAGATGTATCTGGATAGTTGCCCTCTAACAGTCGTGAATAGAATAAAACATTCCGTGTTTTAAATAACACTTGCTGATCAGCAAAAATGATTTCCACTGGTTCTTGTGTGTCGGGAAGGATCTTGTTCAGTTCTTGCAGGCTCTTACCGGGAATCACAATACTGAATGGCTGTTCTGGAACTTGTTCTGGGCTTGTCTTTCGACTCGCTAAACGGTGACTGTCTGTTGCTACACAAACGAGTTCACCTTCTTTTAACTCCCAATGTACGCCAGTAAGTATAGGACGTGTTTCATGTTGAGAGACTGCAAATACGGTTTCACGAATTACGGACTTGATGAGATCAGATGGCAGTGACATCCGGTGTTCATCCGAAACTTCAGGAAGCACTGGGTATTCATATGGATCAGATCCAATGAGATGGAATTCCGACTTTCCAGAACGGATATGTGTGTGCATGCCTTCCGTTACTTCAATCACAACTTCATTAGTTGGAAGTTTACGTATGATTTCACTGAAGAATTTTGCTTGAAGAACAATCATGCCGCTTTCCATGACTTGAATGATCTGTTCTCCATCTTGTTCTACAGGAATGGATGTACAGATTGTAATATCCGAATCACTGCCGGTCATTGTTAATCCTTTTTCAGTCACTTCGATTTTGATACCTGTGAGAATCGGAATCGTCACCTTTTGACTAATTGCTTTCATGACATCGCTCAAACCTTCGAGCAATTTGTCTCTCATGATTTCAAATTTCATATGAACCCCTCGCTTATATAATGAATTAAAGTACTTAAAAGAATAGTAGTAATAGTAGTAGGGGCTGTGGATATGTGGAAAAGCCTTTTGAGAGAATACCAGATATGGTTTTCCACATGTGCATAACTTGTGTGTGAACGTGCATTAGTTATTCTAGGATATCCACAGTCTCTTTAACTTCTTCCCAGCGCAGCCTTTATATCTTGAATGTCTTGTTGGAGTGATTTATCCTCTTTTACCATTTTAGATATCTTCTCATGCGCATGGATGACTGTTGAGTGATCCCGGCCTCCAAACTCCGAACCAATCTTAGGCAACGAAGCATCTGTCAGTTCACGAGAAAGGTACATTGCAACTTGACGTGGAAATGCAATGGCACGAGTTCGTTTTTTAGCCGAGAAATCTTCCAAACGCACACTAAAATGTTCCCCTACTGTTTTTTGAATATCTACGATCGTCACCATTCTTGGTCGCGCATTCGGAATGATATCTTTCAATGCTTCTGCAGCCAGGTCAGGCGTGATATCCATATTGACGAGTGAAGAATAAGCAACGACACGTATTAGTGCTCCTTCAAGCTCACGGATGTTCGTGTAAATTTGGTTGGCAATGTATAGCATTACTTCATTCGGGATATCAATAAGACCGTCTGCTTTTGCCTTTTTACGCAGAATAGCAATCCGTGTTTCTAAGTCCGGCGGTGCAATATCGGTGATTAAACCCCATTCGAACCTAGATCTAAGCCGATCTTCCAATGTAGGGATCTCTTTCGGAGGTCGATCACTGGAGATGACAATTTGCTTGGACTCTTCATGCAGCGTATTAAAGGTATGGAAAAATTCTTCTTGCGTTTGTTCTTTTCCAGCAAGGAATTGAATATCATCAATTAGCAGCACATCTACGCTTCGGTATTGGTCACGAAATTCCCCTGCTTTGTTGTCACGAATCGAGTTAATGAATTCATTGGTGAACTTTTCACTCGATAAATAGACGACTTTAAGTGCAGGGTTTTGCTCCAATACATAATGTCCGATTGCATGCATGAGGTGGGTTTTTCCAAGCCCGACGCCTCCATAGATGAATAGCGGATTGTATGACTTTGCAGGCGCTTCTGCAACTGCAAGTGATGCAGCGTGTGCAAAGCGATTGCCTGATCCGATAACAAACGTGTCGAATGTATATTTAGGATTCAGCATCGCAGCAGTCGTAGCAACAGGTGATTTCTCTACCTTCTTTATGACTGGTTTTGGCACAGCAAAGTCCTTTTCAGCCATGTCTTCAGGAACTACAAATTGAATCAACCGGTCTTCACCAGTCAACTCAGAAAGAATTCCCGTTATTAGATGTACGTAATGACTCTCCAGCCATTCTTTAGAAAATGAATTTGGAACAGCAATTGTTACATTTTCAGATCCGTACGATAAAAGTTTTGTCGATTTCAGCCACGTTTCAAAACTGGGCCGGGAGATTTTTTCTTCTACTTTCGACAGAACTTCCTGCCAAAGGTTTTCTAAATGCTCCACAAGTGAACCTCCTTTTTGCCGAACTAAACCCGGAAGTATGTATTATACACAGTTTCCACGCTTGTGGGTAACTATTATTCAAAGTTGTTGAAAAAATTATCCACAACTTATTAACAATTGTGGATAAGAGTAGACGTATGAAATTATATACACAACAAAATCTTTCTCATTGTATCAGCAATTCTCTTTCATCGCAAGGGATTGCATGAGTTATGCACATTACGGGCAAATGTGGACAGAATTGTTATCCACAAGCAGGTATATGTGAAAAAGCTGTCGACAAATGTTGGTTTTTGAAAAAGTCAAAAAGACAAAGATACACAGAACCGAAATTCAATTTGGGAAGAAACTGTGGATAACTTAAATGATGAAAATGTGTGGAGCAGAACTGGATCTTGGAGAAGAACTCAATCTTCCCCAGAAAAACCGTTTGACATTGACACTTCAGACAGCTATACTTGTCAAGACTGTTATATGTAACATGTAATTGAGTCAGCAAAGCAGGAGGTGTCTTCTAACTATGAAACGTACATTCCAACCAAATACACGTAAACGCGCAAAAGTCCACGGCTTCCGTGCACGTATGAGCTCGAAAAACGGACGCAGAGTCCTTGCAGCCCGTCGCAGAAAAGGAAGAAAAGTTCTTTCAGCGTAAGCCACTGACACATTCAGTGGTTTTTTTTTATGCCATAGTTACATTATTACTACTACCCACGCGAGTGAAGCAGGTGCCCAATGAAAAAGAGACAGCGGATTAAAAAGAATGAAGAATTCCAGCGAGTATTTAAACAAGGAAAGTCATTCGCTAACCGACAATTCGTAGTTTATGTGTGTAAAGCAGAAGATCAGCAAGAATTTAGAATCGGACTTTCTGTCGGCAAAAAGATCGGAAATGCAGTTATGCGAAATCGCATCAAGCGTTGTATACGGCAAGCATTTTTTGAGATGAAAGATGATCTTCGACAGGATCAGGATTATGTCATTATCGCCAGACATCCGGCGGCCACTTTAGATTTCCATGAAACCAAAAAGAGTTTACAGCACGTGTTGCGGATTGCACGCGTCTTAAAGAAGAAGTAGAACTAAAATTAACGTTCGTGATACACTGACACTACGAATAACTAGAAAAAGAATGAAGGTCTGGGGGAACTATATTGAAGAAAAAGGCAGGATTGCTGTTCATGTTAACAGCAATGTCCGTTTTTTTAGCGGGATGTTCAGATTTTAAAGAGCCAATATCTGCTACTAGTGAAGGGTTTTGGAGCAAATATATTGTATGGCCACTCGTTTCCTTAATTGAAACGTTTAAAGAATTACTTGGCACATATGGGCTTGGTATTATTGCAGTAACGATTATTATTCGTCTCATCTTATTGCCGCTCACATTGAAGCAAACTCAAAGCTCCAAGCAAATGCAAGCGATTCAACCAAAGTTGGCTGCTTTAAAAGAGAAGTACAAGTCAAAAGATGCAGTAACACAACAGAAATATCGTGAAGAAATGCAAGCAGTCATGTCGGAAAACAAAGTCAATCCAGTAGCTGGATGTCTCCCTGTAATTGTTCAAATGCCGATATTGATTGGCTTCTATCATGCAATAAGCCGTATGAATGCAACGCCAGAAATTCCACTAGGTAAATTCCTTGTGTTCGATTTAGCTGCTCCAAGTATTACTTTGGCTGTTTTTGCTGGGATTATGCAATTCCTCGTATTACGTACGGGACCAGCAATGGATAATCCTCAGATGAAGATTATGATGTACATCATGCCGTTTTTCATTATGATATTCGGTTCATTCTTACCAGCAGCACTAGCATTGTATTGGGTTGTCGGAAATACGTTTTCGATCGTCCAAAACTTCTTCATCTATAAACCATTTAAGAAAAAAGAAGTCGTTGTTGAGCAACCTAAAGGTAAAGGGGGAACTAAGCGGAAATGAGTGAGATCAGACAGACTGGCAAGACCGTTGAAGACGCAATCGCCTCTGCGTTAGAGAAATTGAATACTTTGCGGGACCAAGTCAATGTCCAAGTGATCACCGAAGGAAAAAGGGGTTTTCTCGGCTTCGGTGCAGTACTTGCCGAAGTAATCGTTAAACCTATTTCTGAAGAACCAGTTCCAAGTTTTTCATCCATTTCAGATGTAAAGGAAGAAGAACTTGTAAAAGAACAGGTGTCCGTTCAAGTTTCTGACAGCGAATTTGTTGCAGAAGAAACCGAGGAATTAGATATTCCAGAAGAAGCAGATTCAACTGAACCTACTTTAACAGATGACGAAATTATTTCAGAAACGAGTGCGTATATTTGTCAGATTGCTAAAGACATGGGTGTGGAAGATCTGCAAATCAGCTATGAAACACATGGGAAAGTCATTCACTTTCAATTAGAGAGTGAAAAGGCAGCATATTTGATCGGTAAAAGAGGAAGTACGCTTAATGCGCTACAGCAATTAGCTCAATTGGTTGCGAACAAAGGTACTGGAACGTATAAGGTAGTCCGCGTAGATGTTGGTGATTACCGAATTCGTCGTGAACAAGCACTTGAGCAACTTGCAGAGCGAATGGCAGATAAAGCGATTCGAAGCGGGCAAAAGGTCCAGCTCGAACCGATGCCTTCTAATGAACGCAAAGTCTTGCATCATGCATTAGCTGATCGTCTCGACATTGAAACATACTCAGAAGGTAAGGATCCGCGGCGTTACCTAGTGATTGAACCAATTGTTTAAAAGGGCTGAAAAGCCCTTTTTTTTATGCCTTTTTTAGCCCAAATCATCTAAAAAGAGTGTAAAACCCGTACGTTTATCTGCACAAATCCTCTGAAGATAGTTATGACTAGCTGTCAGAAAGGAAGCAGCTGTAACTTGAATCCGCGCACAAAACTTCAAAATATCTTAGCTTAACCAGTCATAAAAAGTGACAATCTTATACAAACCGCCTTTGTCCGAAAGTTGTTGTATCGACATTATAGAAGACGGTGCCACAAAGTTTTCAAGTTATCCACATTTTTTCGTTCCACATGCTAGGACAACAGAACGATTTGTGATAAAATTTACTGTTAGATAGTTACGCCTGAAAAAAGGTTGTACACATGTGGATAACGAGAAATAGGAAGGTGAGTCAGCGTGCAATTTGATACAATCGCAGCAATTTCAACGCCGATGGGAGAAGGAGCAATTGCGATAGTCCGAATCAGCGGAGATGAAGCTGTTGAAATTGCGGACCGGCTGTTTCGGTCACCATCTGGGAAGCGTTTAGTAGATTCATCCTCCCACACGATACATTACGGTCATTTAGTCGATCCCTCGACGGATGAAACCGTAGAGGAGATTATGGTTTCCCTTATGAAGTCACCAAAAACATTCACTCGTGAAGACGTCATTGAACTGAATTGTCACGGCGGACTCGTTTCCGTGAATCGGGTACTTCGTCTAGTTCTGCAGTATGGGGCGCGTTTAGCGGAGCCTGGTGAATTTACGAAACGCGCCTTTTTAAACGGACGAATTGACTTGTCTCAATCAGAAGCCGTAATGGATTTAATACGAGCAAAGACTGATCGTGCGATGAATGTTGCATTGAATCAGATGGACGGAAAGTTATCTCGTTTAATAGGTCAATTACGTCAAGCGCTTCTTGAGACGCTTGCACAAGTAGAAGTGAATATCGATTATCCGGAGTATGATGATGTAGAAGAAATGACCATTCCACTAATGATAGAGAAAGGGCAATGGGTACAGAGCGAAATTATTCGTCTTCTATCAACTTCTTCGCAAGGAAGAATTCTTCGTGAAGGGCTTTCGACAGTTATTATCGGACGGCCAAACGTAGGGAAATCTTCCTTGCTAAATAGCCTTGTCCAGGAAAATAAAGCAATTGTAACTGACATAGCGGGGACAACTCGTGATATTATTGAAGAGTACGTGAACGTTAAAGGCGTACCATTAAAATTAGTCGACACAGCAGGGATTCGGGAAACGGAAGATTTAGTCGAACGAATTGGTGTAGAACGCTCTCGACAAGTACTAAAAGAAGCAGACCTTGTGATACTGCTGTTGAATGGTTCCGAAGCACTGTCGCCTGAAGACGAACGGTTACTTGAAACGATTCGTCCAATGGATGCAATTATTGTCGTTAACAAGACAGACCTTCCTCAGCAAATCGATATAGAGACCGTCAACCAATTGGCCGGTCAAAAGCACGTCATTACCACATCTATCCTTCAAGATGAAGGAGTAGATGAGCTGGAAGAAACCATTGCGAGCTTATTCTTTGGCGGTGGAATCGAAGCAGAAGATCCGACTTATGTTTCAAACGAGCGTCATATTGCATTGCTACATCAAGCAAAAACGTCTATTGAAGACGCTATTCAAGCAGCAGAAGCACGTGTTCCAATCGATATGATTCAAATCGATATTACACGAACGTGGGAACTGCTCGGTGAAATTGTTGGAGATACCGTTCAAGATAGTCTTATTAACCAGCTATTCTCTCAGTTTTGCCTCGGGAAATAATTAATTGAACACGTGGCTGCAGCCATGTGATTCACATATAGGAAGGATGAACGAGCATGCCACAATTTGAAGCAGGCACGTTCGATGTTATCGTAATCGGCGCCGGTCATGCAGGCGTAGAAGCAGCATATGCATCAGCAAAAATGGGGGCGAGTACGCTCGTACTTACCATGAACTTGGATATGATTGCCTTCATGCCATGTAATCCATCACTCGGAGGACCTGCAAAGGGAATTGTTGTCCGGGAAATCGATGCACTTGGCGGAGCGATGGGTAAAGTAATCGACAAAACGCACATTCAGATGAGGATGTTAAATACAGGGAAAGGACCTGCAGTTCGTGCACTGCGCGCGCAAGCAGACAAAGTCCTTTATCAGCAAGAGATGAAGCGCATGCTGGAAGATGAAGAGACATTATCTCTTCACCAGGGCGTCGTGGAAGAACTAATTGTAGAAGATGGAGAAGTAAAAGGTGTGCTCACGCAAATTGGAGCCGTTTACCGTGCAAAAACAGTCATTGTTACAACAGGGACGTTTTTACGGGGAGAAGTCATCATCGGGGACTTGAAATACTCTAGTGGTCCAAATAACCAGATGCCTTCTATCAAATTAGCGGATAGCCTCCGCGAACTCGGCTTTGACACAGTACGATTTAAAACTGGAACACCTCCGCGTGTAAATAGTAATACGGTGGATTATAGTAAAACTGAAATTCAACCGGGCGATGATATACCGCGTGCATTCAGTTTCGAAACAACTGAATTCATTACAGATCAGCTGCCTTGCTGGTTAACATATACATCACCATTAACGCATCAGCTTATAAACGATAATCTTCATTTATCGCCAATGTATTCAGGAGTCATCAAAGGTAAAGGACCAAGTTATTGTCCATCGATTGAGGACAAGATTGTCCGTTTTGCTGATAAATCACGGCATCAGATTTTCCTTGAACCAGAGGGACGTAATACACGTGAAATGTATGTTCAAGGTCTTTCTACAAGTTTACCTGAGCACGTACAGCGTAAAATGATTGAAAGTGTTCCAGGACTTGAAAAAGCTCAAATGTTACGCGCTGGTTATGCAATTGAGTACGATGCAATTGTACCCACCCAGTTATGGCCAACACTTGAAACGAAAAAGATTAAGAATTTATATACAGCAGGGCAATTGAATGGAACATCCGGTTACGAAGAAGCTGCCGCACAAGGTATCATGGCAGGCATCAATGCAGCAAGCCGCGTTCTTGGAAAAGAAGAAGTTGTTCTAGGACGGGCGGATGCCTATATTGGTGTCCTGATTGATGACTTAGTGACGAAGGGAACAAGCGAGCCTTACCGTCTGCTTACTTCGCGGGCAGAATACCGTCTGTTGCTGCGTCATGACAATGCAGACTTGCGTTTAACTGAAATCGGTCATTCACTTGGAATGATTTCAGATGAACGATATGAAACGTTCATTGCGAAGAAGCAGCAAATTGAAGAAGAGATTGAACGGTTACGTAAAGTATCTGTAAAGCCTGACGAAGCAGTTCAAGCGATTATAGAAGCAGCTGGCGGAACACCACTTCGTGAACCTATGAAAGCTGCTGATTTGTTGAAACGCCCGGAGATGAAATATGACGAAATTCGTAAGGTCATTCCTCTAGAAACCGCGTGTACTCCAGACGTTGCAGAACAAGTCGAAATCTCCATTAAGTACGAAGGATACATTGAAAAAGCGATGCAACAAGTGAATCGTATGAAGAAAATGGAGAATAAGAAGATTCCAGAGGGCATTGATTATCACGCAATTACAGGTCTTGCAAAAGAAGCTAGAGCAAATTTAAGCGATGTACGGCCTTTGTCGATTGCTCAAGCTTCACGGATCTCAGGAGTGAATCCTGCTGATATCTCTATTCTTCTTGTCTACATCGAACAAGGTAAAATCGCTAAAATATCCGGCTAACCCCCAGCTAATACGGATATAAAGTCCGTATTAGCTTTTTTGAAAGGTGGATCCCAGTGAACGAAGAACAATTTATAGAAGCACTTCGAGAGAAGGGAATATCCCTGACTGAGAAGCAAGTGGAGCAGTTTAATCTATATTTCAAACTGCTTGTTGAATGGAATGAAAAGATGAATTTGACGGCAATTACTGACGCTCCGTCTGTCTATTTAAAACACTTCTATGACTCAATTTCAGCTGCATTTTTCACGGATTTAACGCAGGAACTTACACTTTGTGATGTAGGAGCAGGTGCAGGATTCCCAAGCATTCCGTTGAAAATCTGCTTCCCGAATCTCCATGTAACAATCGTGGATTCATTAAACAAACGTATTAATTTCCTTAATGAACTTGCAAGGGAACTAGAATTGAAAAATGTACGCTTCGTGCATGCACGTGCGGAGGACTTTGGACAAAACCCGTTATACCGTGAACAATTTGATATCGTTACAGCACGAGCTGTTGCACGGCTCAGTGTCTTAGCAGAGTTATGTGTCCCGGCATTGAAAGTAGAAGGACGATTCATAGCAATGAAAGGCGCTGCTGCAGCTGATGAAATGACAGATGCAAAAAAAGCACTTGAAACTCTTGGCGTTGTGTTAGAAGATAAACATACATTCTCTCTTCCGCTTGAAGAGAGTGAACGAACTGTATTTGTATTTTCTAAAATTAAAAAAACTCCTAAAAAGTATCCACGAAAACCGGGCATGCCAAATAAGACGCCAATCTGTTGAACTGTTTCACGTGGAACATTGTAGGCCAGAAAGAAAGAGAGTGAATGAATTGCTCTCTTTCTTACATAGGTTTTCAGTCCAATTCAAAGGAAGTGGACTGCCGTCAAATGTTTCAAAGGAAAAGAACTTGAACCAATGACGGATAGAAATCATCCTCTCTGCAGCGACTGAATGTGTTCACAACAGAGGATAGTCTTAAAAAGGTGGTGTCTGGAATGAAAAATACGTTCTCACGTTTTTTTGGGAATGGAGAAAAAGAACTCCCCCCGATAGAAGAGGCGGAACCTATGGTAAATGAATCCGTAGAACAAATTAAAATCGATCTTATTGTACCCAATCGTTTTCAACCGCGCACCATCTTCTCAGAAGAGAAAATTGAAGAGTTAGCTCGTACCATTCATACACACGGCATTATCCAGCCAATTGTCATACGACAGACTGAAGAAGACGGTTATGAAATCATCGCTGGCGAGCGGCGTTACCGAGCAATGAAAAAACTCGGGTGGGAAGAAGTTCCTGCAATTGTACGTAACTTAGACGATAAAGAAACAGCTTCAATTGCTTTGATAGAGAACTTACAACGGGAAGAACTTACTGCAATTGAAGAGGCATATGCATATGAAAAGTTGCTGGAACTTCATGCATTAACACAAGAGGCATTAGCTCAGCGTTTAGGAAAAGGTCAGTCTACTATTGCAAATAAGATGAGATTGCTTAAATTACCTGATGAAATAAAACAAGCAATATTATCGAAAGAGTTATCTGAGCGTCATGCCCGAGCACTCATTGCATTGAAAGACTCTGAAATTCAGAAACAAGTTTTCCAAGAGGCAATCGAAAACGGACTCAACGTAAAACAATTAGAAGCTAGAATTAAAGAAGTGCTGACGCCTCCTGAACCAAAAGAAAAGAAGACAGCGCCACGCAGGAAGTCAGTCAGCAAAGACGTCCGCATTGCAGTCAATACGATCCGTCAATCGCTAACAATGGTAACAAAAAGCGGAATTGACCTGACAACGGAAGAAGAAGACTCCGAGGACTTTTACACATTCACGGTGAAAATCCCGAAATCTAAATAAATATCGTGTAATATGACTCTTGCTTTCAGTTGGCAAGAGTTTTGTTCTGTTATTCGTACCATTTTTAATGTTTTTTTGGTAAACTGATAGATAGAACAATTATGTAAGGATCGAACAGCATGTAAGGAAGAAAGCAGGTGCTCGTTTGGGAAGAATTATCGCAATAGCCAATCAAAAAGGCGGCGTTGGCAAGACAACTACCTCAGTAAACCTCAGCGCCTGTCTTGCACATATTGGAAAAAAAGTTTTGTTAATTGATACAGATCCACAAGGAAATGCAACGAGTGGGGTAGGTATTAACAAAGGTGATGTTCAAAATTGTATATACGACATCCTTATTGATGACGTACCTATGAAAAACGTTATTTTGCCAACGAAAGTACCTTTGCTGGATTGCATTCCCGCAACAATATCATTGGCAGGAGCAGAAATTGAACTAGTCTCCACGATTTCAAGAGAAGTCCGTATGAAACATGCCATCCAGGAAGTAAAAGCTGATTATGATTACATTATTATTGACTGTCCGCCTTCGTTAGGGCTGTTGACGATTAATGCTCTGACTGCGTCAGATTCCATTATCATCCCAGTACAGTGTGAATATTACGCATTGGAAGGGTTAAGTCAGTTACTCAGCACGATTCGTCTTGTACAAAAGCATTTGAACGATAATCTAGTAATTGACGGTGTGCTGCTGACGATGTTTGATGCACGTACAAATTTAGGAATTCAAGTGATTGATGAAGTAAAAAAGTACTTCCAAGACAAAGTATATAAAACAATTATTCCACGAAATGTAAGGTTGAGTGAAGCACCGAGTCATGGAGAACCAATCATTCTATATGATTCGCGTTCACGAGGAGCGGAAGTTTACTTAGAGCTGGCAAAGGAAGTGGTTCACAATGGCTAAAGGTCTTGGCAAGGGGATTAATGCATTGTTTCCAGGAGAGTCGCTTGTAAAAGCAGAATCAGTGGAACAGATTAATCTTAAAAGTATCACTGTAAATCCGTATCAACCGAGGAAGCGTTTTGATGAGAATGCAATTCAAGAACTCAGTGCTTCCATTAAAGAACATGGTGTATTGCAGCCCATCATTTTACGCAAAGTTGGGTCTGCACATGAAATTGTTGTAGGAGAGCGTCGATTCAGAGCAGCAAAACTTGCTGGATTGAGAGAGATTCCAGCAGTAGTCCGTCAGCTAACAGATACTGAGTCAATGGAACTTGCAATACTTGAAAACCTTCAGCGAGAAGACTTGTCACCGATTGAAGAAGCGGAAGCCTACCAGAACTTAATGGATAGCTTAGGACTTACTCAAGAGCAACTTGCTTTTCGTTTAGGAAAGAGCCGGCCTCATATTGCCAATCACATTCGATTGCTGGCACTTCCCGAAAAGGTCCGTAAAGATATTACGGAAGGAAAGCTGTCTATGGGTCATGGCCGTACGCTGCTTGGGTTGCGTAAAAAAGAACAGATTTCTATTATCGCTGAGAAGACGATGAAAGAAGGATTAAATGTTCGTCAATTAGAAGCATTAGTTCAAAAGTTAAATGAACATGTTTCACGTGAAACAAATAAGAAGAAAGAAAAGAAAGATTTGTTTCTAGTTGAACAGGAGACAACACTGCGTGAACACTTTGGTACGAATGTATCTATTAAAAAGACTAAAAACAAAGGGAAGATTGAAATTGAGTTTTTCTCTGAAGAAGACTTTGAACGGATACTTGATTTACTGAATGATTGAACGTGTACCTATTTCGCACTAGCGGAATAGGTACTATTTTTTAATGGTCGGGAAGTGGTTTACATGGTGTTTTACGGGACGTTAGTGAACGTAGCACTAATTATCGCAGGTTCTTTAATAGGCAGGATATTTAAAAATATCCCTGACCGTATGAAACAGACAGTTATGTATGGAATTGCGCTGGCGGTTATGGCAATTGGGATTCAGATGACCTTTGCAACCACACAATTGCTTATTGTTATTATCAGCATTGTAATTGGTTCTGTAATTGGGGAATGGGTAAATGTCGATAAAATGATGGAACAAGCAGGGAAGTGGCTGGAATCAAAAATGCCTGCCCAGAAAAGTGGACAAGGCATTTCTCAAGGATTCATCACAGCAACAATGATTTTTGTCATTGGTTCTATGTCAATCATAGGGGCCATCGACAGTGGATTGCGGAACGATCATGATGTGCTGATGATGAAAGGGGTAATCGATGGATTTACATCAATCATCCTTAGCTCAACACTCGGAATTGGAGTCATTTTCGCAGCGGTGCCCGTATTACTATACCAGGGACTGATCACATTATTTTCTACACAAATAAGCCGTTTTGTTCCAGATGAGCTTCTGGAGCTTTTCATATCGGAAATGACTGCAACAGGGGGCCTTATGATTTTGGCAATCGGACTGAACTTAATCGGCTTGACTAAGATCCGAGTGGCGAACTTCATTCCCGCTATTCCGGTAGTGGCTCTGATTGTAAGTATCATATACGCGTTTTGATTTTAGACGGCCATGTGCCAGTTGCAGTGCACGCGAAATAGTTCGTCCCATTTCATAAGATAGATGAAGCCGTGTGCTTTGAAGAACGGAATGCTCCATGAAGCCTCCGATATTGACGACACCTTTTATAGCAATATCACCAACTGAAGGAAGCTCTTTGCCGACTGCTTTTCCTGGCTGCAATGGCCCATCTTGTACAAGCAGATGACCTACTGAATCACTTTTTCCTAGGCATGCGTCAACTGCAACAAAGTATGCATCGGGATGAGTTACAGCAAGCTCAGTAACTCTCTCTTCAATATTAAGTGCGTGAAGAGGATCTTCTAACGTACCGATAACACGGTAAGGGAAAGATCGAGTTTCTGTGAGTAAGGAGCCAACGAGCGGACCTAGTGCGTCACCAGTTGACCGATCTGTTCCAATACATAGGAACAGGATTTCACGTGTTGTAAAAGGAATATTTTCTAAGAATAACGTGCTCAATTTCCAAACGGCACCAGTTTCTTTGTAGTGAATACGAGAGTTCAATTCGGCTTGTTCAAGTTTTTGCATAATCAGGCTCCTGTCTAGGAATAGTAGTAGGAATGTGCGTTGTCCTGAAGTATACTCAAAACAAAGCCAGATTATACGTAAATAACTAATCTCAAGCGAACGTATTAGAATGAATGATCGGAGTGAATAGATTGGAAGCAAAACAATTTGGTATAAATGATGTCGTAGAGATGAAAAAACAGCATCCATGTGGAACGAATTCCTGGAAGGTCATTCGTATGGGGGCAGACATACGCATTAAGTGCTTAGGATGCGGTCATAGTATCATGATTCCACGTAACGAATTTACAAAAAAAATGAAGCGTGTTATCCAGCAAGGGGATACAGAAAGCTGAATGGACAGAAAGACGTTCTCTCCTTATAATGGAAGAGCTACATTGAATAATTGAACATAATAAATTGGTATAGATGAAAGGTTGGGAAAGTTATGGCATTGACAGCCGGTATCGTCGGACTTCCGAACGTTGGAAAGTCCACGTTGTTCAACGCAATTACAAAGGCTGGTGCGGAAGCTGCAAACTATCCGTTCTGTACAATCGATCCGAACGTAGGAATCGTAGAAGTACCTGATGAGCGTCTTCAAAAACTGACAGAACTTGTAACGCCAAAAAAGACAGTGCCTACTGCTTTTGAGTTTACAGACATCGCAGGAATTGTTGAGGGCGCGAGTAAAGGAGAAGGACTTGGAAATAAGTTTTTGTCTCACATTCGAGAAACCGATGCAATTTGTCAGGTTGTTCGTTGTTTCGCAGATGATAATATTACACACGTAAGTGGTAAAGTAGATCCTTTGTCAGACATCGAAGTCATTAATCTTGAATTGATTCTTGCAGATATGGAAAGCGTGGACAAGCGTCTTCAGCGTGTTACAAAAATGGCAAAGCAAAAAGATAAAGAAGCTATGATTGAAGAGCCGATTCTTCTTAAATTGAAAGATGCGTTTGAAGCAGGGGAATCTGCACGTTCTGTAGAACTTACTCCTGAAGAAACAGCGGTTGTAAAGGGTATGCATTTGCTGACCATTAAACCGATGCTTTACGTAGCAAACGTTTCAGAAGATGAAATTGCGGATGCAGCGAACAACGAGTATGTACAAGCTGTTCGTGACTTCGCTGAAAAAGACAATGCGGAAGTTATTGTTGTCTGTGCGAAGATTGAAGAAGAGATGGCGGAGCTTGATGATGACGAAAAGCAAATGTTCCTAGATGAGCTTGGTATCGAAGAGTCCGGTCTTGATCAATTAATCCGTGCTGCGTATCAGTTGCTTGGATTGGCAACGTACTTTACGGCGGGTGTGCAGGAAGTTCGTGCATGGACATTCCGTAAAGGCATGAAGGCGCCTCAATGTGCTGGTGTCATCCACACGGACTTTGAGCGTGGATTCATCCGCGCCGAAACAGTTGCGTATGATGACTTAATGGCCGCAGGTTCAATGGCAGCTGCAAAAGAAGCTGGAAAAGTACGTCTTGAAGGAAAAGAATACCTCGTTAAAGATGGCGATGTAATGCTATTCCGTTTTAATGTGTAAGTAGGATTTTATTAAAAAGCCAGGCATGCAAGGATGCAGAATCCTTCATGTCTGGCCTTTTTGTTAATGTGAATAGTTAGCCGCATATCATGTTAAGAAAGAATGAACCCTTTACTCCGTGGAATGAACAGGCTCATGCAAATAGAGACGCGGACGTTCTGGGTCATCTTTTACGAGCCATTCGTCTGGAAACTGTTTCAGTTCTTTGTACATCGCGAAGTCACCGGCTGCTCCTCCAATGAGAAGACCCCCAAGGAATAGCCATACACCGTTGGATAGATATAGACCAACAAGTGCAGGAATAACGCCCGTAGTCCAAAATGGCAATAGTAACGCTTTTCGAATGGCGACATTGGTCATCCACTCGTCTGTTGTGGCATACGCAATGCCAAGTTTTAAATTGACACCGACAATCATCTTTCGCCACGGAACTCCCGCAAAAATGCGGAAGCCTAATAAATGAAACAATTCATGAACTACAATCAGGACGATATATCCGAGAACTGCAAAAAGAACGTTCCAAAACGAGAACGAAATGGAAAGCTTATGAAGAACGGCTAGCTGAATGAACACATCAAATGCAAACAATCCAACAGTTACCCATAAAGTTATCCATAGTCCCGTTTTTGCTACTTTTTGTAAGTCCAAGTCGACGATGTGTGCGGGTTCATTAGAAGCACGCATTCAAACACCTCTTTCTACAATCACTAACTTCACTTGCTAAGTTTTTCTTTACTATACAGGAGAAACACTTGAATTACGACAAGACTTATGATAGTATGTATTGATGTGAGTAAACAAGTTTACTTACTCCTTGCCCGCTGCTTGCAGCAGGGCCCAAGTCCATAAGGAGGTGACTACAGATGAGAAAGTATGAAATTATGTACATCATTCGCCCAAGTCTAGATGACGATGCGAAGAAAGCATTGATCGAACGTTTCGACGGAGTCTTGACTTCGAACGGTGCGGAGATCATCGAGTCGAAAGAGTGGGGCAAGCGCCGTCTTGCATACGAAATCGACGATTTGCGTGAAGGATTCTACCAATTGGTAACTCTTAACGCAGGTACAGAAGCAATCGACGAATTTACACGTCTTGCGAACATCAACGAAGGTATCCTTCGTCATATGTCTGTTCGTCTTGACGCATAATCTATAAAATACAACGTAAAAATGATGAGGGAGGCTGAATTCTGATGATTAACCGTGTCGTATTGGTCGGCCGATTGACAAAAGATCCTGAACTCAAATATACACAAAGTGGAATTGCGGTCACTCGCTTTACACTGGCTGTGAACAGACCGTTCTCAAGTCAGTCTGGCGAGCGTGAAGCTGATTTCATTAACTGTGTAGCTTGGAGAAAACAGGCGGAAAACACTGCGAATTTCTTACGTAAGGGCAGTCTGGCTGGTGTAGACGGGCGTATTCAGACAAGCAATTTCGAAGGACAAGATGGCAAGCGTGTCTTCATGACAGAAGTTGTGGCAGATAGCGTGCAATTCTTAGAACCCCGTAATGCAAACTCTGAGCGGTCTGGCTCGCAAGGCGGAGCACCTGCTTACGGAAGTCAGCAGTCTGACCGTCCGTATAATCAGAATCAGCAACAGAATCAGCCATCTTATCAGCCTAACCAGCAAAACTATACACGCACTGATGAAGATCCGTTTCAATCAGGCGGCGGTCCGATTGAAGTATCGGACGATGATTTGCCGTTCTGATTCGGATTTCTCTCATGCGCATAAAAAGGAGGAGAAACGATTATGGCACCACGTCGTGGAGGAAAAAGACGTCGTAAGGTATGTTATTTCACGTCTAACAACATTACACACATCGATTATAAAGATGCAGACTTGCTCAAGAAATTCATTTCAGAGCGCGGTAAAATTTTGCCACGTCGCGTTACAGGTACAAGCGCGAAGTATCAGCGTAAGCTGACTTCCGCTATCAAACGCGCACGTATCATGGCACTTCTACCATTCGTAGCAGAAGAAAGATAATTACAAGATCCACCTTGTTGGCCTGGGATATCCCGGGACACAAGGTGGATTTTTTATTCTAGGGAAGAATCCAGGGAACAACTGTGTGGCTTTGGTGTCTGTACGCTAATCGTGATACAATTAGGGGAGGACATCCGGATGAATTGAATAGAGCTTTTCACGAGGATGATGTACTACGAACCGGAGGAATCCCAATTATGCAAGACAATGCACGAAAACTGACGTATGGAGCTATGATGATTGCACTGTTTACAGTCTTGTTCGCGGTCAGCCTGTATATACCGCTGCTTGGCAGTGTATCACTGTTCTTTATACCGCTCCCCATTTTACTCTACAGACTTCGCTATGATCGAAGTGCAAGTTTACTCGTCGCTGTTGCGGCCATTTTAGTTTCTTCATTACTAGGCGGTTTACTGTCTATCCCTGCTGCAATTTCACTTGTTCTTATTGGGTTTGTCATGGGCGAGACCATACAACTGGGGAAGTCCAAGTTTTATACGGTTATGGCTGTCGGCATGACTGTCCTTATTTCAATGACAGCTACGTATGTTGGAGGCGTGTTGCTTTTTGAATTCAATGCAATTGATGTGATGATGGATACTTTCCAAGATGCTCAACAAAGAATGACGGAGTTTTTATCAGACTTTGGGGCACTCCCGAAGGATTATGAAAAAATCATTTCTGATACATTTGTATACTACAAGTCAACAATACCTGCAATGGTGATACTAGGCTCTTTATTAGCAGGATATTTGTTTGTTGCTGCAAGCTTTTATACAGCAGGCAGGGTAGGAGCGAAAATTCAAAAGTTCCCGCCATTCCGGGAAATGAAACTTCCATTTATGACGATTGTCATTTACGCGGTGATTATTCTTTCTTCATTCTTAATGGCAAATGATACAACGTCTACGTATTACTTGTTCTACATCAATGCCGTGGTTATTTTGAGATTTGCATTTTTGCTGCAAGGACTTTCGTTGATCTATTACTTTTTACACGAGCGAAAGCTGCCTCGCTTCATAACTATAATTACTACAGTTTTTGCGATTATGCTGAATCCGATGACGATAATGCTTGGGACACTGGACACGGCCATTAACATTCGGGCATGGATAGGAAAAGACAAGGTGAACTAGGAGGATGAGACAATGACATCTTTTTTTAGAAAGAGAGCGATTCGTTATCCGCTTGCTGCCGTCTCACTCCTCGGCGTTCTGGCGGCAGTATTTTTGTTTATGTTTAACTTTTGGATCGGGCTTCTTTATACGGTTATCTTTTTTGCATTAATCGGTTCTTCATGGAAGATTGAAGAACAAACGTATGTGGATACTGAAAAACATATTGAAACCATGTCGTACCGCATGAAAAAGGTTGGAGAAGAAGCATTGCTTGAACTGCCGATTGGAATTATCTTACTCAATGAGAAACAAATCATTGAGTGGGCCAACCCATACGCGGCACAGATTTTTGAAGAAGAGTCGTTAATTGGAGAAGAACTTTTTGAGCTGTCTGAACAATTTCGTTCGTTTTTAAAAGACGATGTACCGGATGATTTGACGATGACGGTGGGAGATCGTTCCTTCAGACTGGCATATAAACCAGAGGACCGTCTCATCTATTTATTTGATGTAACAAAAAAGCGGGAAATTGAATCATTGTATTACGCAGATCGAACAGTAATTGGTATTTTACTCGTTGATAACTATGACGAATTGGCACAGACGATGGATGATCAGACAAGAAGCCAGCTGAACTCTCTTGTGACCTCGCTTATTAATAGCTGGGGGACGGACAATGGAATCTTCGTGAAGCGTGTTTCTTCAGATCGTTTCATAGCTGTATTCAATGAATCCATGCTCAATGACCTGGAAAAAACTAAATTTGCCATTCTTGACGATGTTCGAGAAAAAACGGCGAAACAAAGCAATGGTCTTACGCTGAGTATCGGTGTAGGCGCTGGATCTCCGTCACTGGTTGAATTAGGTGAACTTGCTCAATCCAGTTTGGATCTTGTACTTGGGCGCGGAGGCGATCAGGTCGCAATTAAGCGGTCGGACGGAAAGCTAAAATTCTTTGGGGGTAAGACGAACCCTGTGGAGAAGCGGACGAGAGTGCGTGCTCGTGTAATCTCTCATGCGTTGCGTGACTTAATCCAAGGCAGTGACCAAATCTTTGTCATGGGTCATAAGATGCCGGACATGGATGCAATTGGTGCAGCGATTGGCGTTCGTAAAATGGCTCGGATGAACAACGTTCCAGGATATGTTGTAGTGAATTTCGATGAATTAGATGCGAGCGTAAACCGACTGATCGACGAGATTGAACAAGACCCTGATTTGTATGATCATTTTATACACCCGGACGATGTCTTAGCTAAGATGACTGATAAATCATTAGTGGTCATAGTGGACACACATAAACCGAGCATGGTCATTGATGAAAGAGTGATTGATAAGGCTGAAAAGCTCGTTGTGATCGATCACCATCGCCGAGGCGAAGAGTTCGTGCAAAATACGATGCTTGTTTATATGGAGCCATACGCATCATCTACAGCTGAACTGGTGACAGAGCTCATTGAGTATCAGCCGAAAAATGAGAAATTAACAATGCTTGAGTCGACAGCCATGCTTGCGGGGATTGTGGTCGATACGAAGAGCTTTACATTACGAACGGGTTCACGTACGTTTGAAGCTGCTTCATACTTACGAACGAATGGCGCGGATACGGTTCTTGTACAGCGCTTGTTGAAAGAGAATATTGAAACGTATGTAGAACGTTCAAGACTGATTGAAACGGTAGAGATCATGGATGGCGGTGTCGCTATTGCTAAAGGTGATAATGGCGAACCTTATAACTCTGTACTGATTGCACAAACTGCAGATATTTTGTTAACGATGCAAGGCGTGTCTGCTTCCTTTGTCATTGCACCGCGCTCAGATGGTAAAATTGGTATAAGTGCCCGTTCACTTGGTGAACTGAATGTCCAGCGAGTAATGGAACAGCTTGGCGGTGGAGGACATTTGACGAATGCTGCTACACAGCTTACGTTAGATACCGTAGAAGAAGCTGAAGAACAATTGAAACAAGTAATTTTGGATGATCAGGAAAGGGGAGATTGAAAATGAAAGTTATTTTTCTGCAGGATGTAAAAGGCAAAGGTAAAAAAGGTGATGTGAAAGAGGTTTCTGTAGGGTATGCTCAAAACTTCTTATTAAAGAATAATGTGGCTGTTGAAGCAACACCAGCAGCTCTCAGCAAGTTAGAAGGACAAAAGAATCGTCAGGCAAAAGATGCTGCTGGAGAATTGGATGATGCAAAAAAACTAAAAGCACACATCGAAGAGCTTACAGTTGAATTGACAGCGAAGTCCGGTGAAGACGGCCGATTATTTGGATCAGTCACTTCAAAACAAATTGCGTCAGCTTTGGAAAAGCAGCACGGTATCAAACTGGATAAACGTAAGATGGACCTGCCTGATGCAATTCGTGCGCTTGGATATACGAATGTCCCTGTGAAGCTGCATCACGAGGTCAATGCGGTATTGAAAGTCCACGTAACTGAAGAATGATAAGGAGATAGTCTGATGGATCAAATGATAGATCGTATCCCCCCTCATAATAACGAAGCCGAGCAGTCCGTCATCGGTGCAATTTTCTTGGATCCTCAAGCGCTGATAACAGCGGCGGAGGTTTTGATCCCTGAGGATTTCTACCGTACTGCACATCATAAGATTTTCTTAACGATGATTGGCCTGAGTGATAAGGGGCAGGCGATCGATGTGGTCACTGTCACGGAAGAACTGTCTGCGAAAAAGGAATTGGAAGACGTTGGCGGGATCTCTTATTTAACAGAAATAGCAAACTCCGTACCAACTGCAGCGAACATTGAACACTATGCCCGCATCGTGGAAGAGAAGTCGCTGCTTAGACGTCTAATTTCGGTCGCTTCAACAATTATGGAAGACGGTTATACACGGGAAGACGAAGTGGAAGCACTTCTATCAGAAGCTGAAAAGAAAATGATGGAAGTTGCGAACCGCAAGAATGCCGGAGACTTCCGTCATATTAAAGATGTACTGGTGGATACGTATGATAACATAGAAGTTTTGCATACGCGCAGGGGAGACGTTACAGGCGTTCCAACAGGTTTCACCGATCTAGATAAGATAACTGCCGGTTTCCAACCCAATGACTTAATCATTGTAGCGGCACGACCTTCCGTAGGTAAGACCGCATTTGCCTTGAACGTTGCCCAGAACGTTGCTACTAAAACAGATGAAAACGTTGCAATCTTTAGTCTGGAGATGGGTGCTGAACAGCTCGTCATGCGTATGCTATGCGCAGAAGGTAATATTGATGCATCTGTACTGCGAACAGGTAATCTAGAGGCAGAGGACTGGCGTAAGTTGACGATGGCAATGGGAAGTCTCTCCAATGCCGGAATCTTCATCGATGATTCTCCAGGTATTCGTATTAATGAAATCAGGTCAAAGTGCCGTCGTTTGCAACAAGAGCACGGGCTGGGAATGATTATGATCGATTACTTGCAACTTATTATGGGGAGTGGCAGATCGGGTGAGAACCGACAGCAAGAAGTATCGGAAATTTCCCGTTCATTAAAAGCACTCGCTCGCGAACTTAAAATTCCGGTAATCGCCTTGTCACAGCTGTCCCGTGGAGTTGAGCAGCGTCAAGACAAACGGCCAATGATGTCTGACTTACGAGAATCTGGAAGTATTGAGCAAGATGCGGATATCGTTTCGTTCTTGTATCGTGAAGACTACTATGACAAAGAAACTGAAAACCAGAATATGATTGAGATTATCATTGCTAAGCAGCGTAACGGTCCAACTGGAACGGTGACGTTAGCATTTGCTAAGGAATACAATAAGTTCTTGAACATCGATTGGTCACAACATGAGTCCTTTGGTGCTTAAACACGAATGTAGGAGAATAGTAGTTCTCTAACGTTCGTGTTTTTTCTTGACGCGGACCACAATACTTGGTACAATAATAGCTGTTTGAATGAGGATGCTTATGCATCCAGCGGAGGTGCTGATAATGCCATCAGTAGTAGTTGTTGGAACACAGTGGGGAGACGAAGGGAAAGGAAAGATTACAGATTTCCTTTCAGAAAATGCAGAAGTAATCGCACGATACCAAGGCGGAAATAACGCGGGTCATACGATTATTTTCGGCGGGGAAACATATAAACTTCACCTCGTGCCATCTGGCATTTTTTATAAAGAAAAGACGTCTGTTATCGGAAACGGCATGGTTGTCGATCCTAAAGCACTCGTCAGTGAATTGAAAGGCCTTCAAGACCGAGGCGTCAATACAGATAACTTACGTATTTCCAATCGTGCTCATGTCATCTTGCCTTACCACTTGAAGCAAGACCTTGTGGAAGAAGAGAGTCGCGGGGAAAATAAGATCGGTACAACAGGCAAGGGTATTGGACCAGCATACATGGACAAGGCTGCCCGAATCGGTATCCGTATTGCAGACTTGCTGGACAAAGAAGTATTTGAAACGAAGCTGCGTATGAACTTGAAAGAAAAGAATCGTCTGTTTGAAAAGATGTATGATACAGAAGGATTCAAAATTGAAGACATTTTAGAAGAGTACTACGGTTACGGTCAAGAACTTGAGAAGTACGTAACAGATACTTCTAAAGTGTTAAATGATGCACTTGATCAAGCACGCCGTGTCCTATTTGAAGGTGCACAAGGTGTTATGCTCGATATCGACCAAGGAACCTATCCATTTGTTACATCATCCAACCCAGTTGCGGGCGGTGTTACAATCGGTTCAGGTGTTGGCCCGACAAAAATCGATCATGTTGTAGGTGTATGTAAAGCCTATACATCCCGCGTAGGTGACGGTCCTTTCCCAACGGAACTATTTGATGAAGTTGGCGATCAGATTCGTATCGTAGGTAAAGAGTTCGGAACAACGACAGGCCGTCCGCGCCGAATCGGCTGGTTTGACAGTGTTGTCATTCGTCACGCACGCCGTGTCAGCGGTTTAACAGACCTGTCTGTTAACTCAATTGATGTATTGACAGGGTTGGACACAGTTAAGATTTGTACTGCTTATGAATATAAAGGTGAAACCATTACAGAGTATCCTGCAAACTTGCGTATGCTTGCTGAATGTAAACCGATTTATGAAGAACTGCCAGGCTGGACGGAAGACATTACTAAGTGTAAGTCGCTTGATGAGCTTCCTGCGAATGCGCGTCACTATTTAGAGCGTGTTTCACAGTTAACAGACGTTACAATTTCGATCTTCTCAGTAGGACCGGATCGTACACAAACAAACGTTGTAAAAAGCGTTTGGCGTGCATAAGTAATACGTATAAAATGCTTCCTCAGATTCTGCCTATAGGCAGAGTGAGGAAGCATTTTTGATTCCGTGGAATTTCGACAAAAACCGGGGAATATTGCCCGGGAAATAATGGAGGATAAACGCTCTTATCAAGCGATTCCATAAACGATTGGAACGTGCGAAAATGCCTGAAGAATGGTAGAGTTAAAGGATACCAAGTAAAATGTGCCGACTCGGCCGGAAAGGGTAGAACTCATGCAAAACAAAACGATACTCGTTGTAGATGACGAGAAACCCATTGCGGATATATTGGAATTCAATTTAAAAAAGGAAGGTTTCACTGTTTACACAGCTTATGATGGAGACGAAGCACTGGCAAAAGTAGAAGAGGTCCAGCCAGATATTATGCTGCTCGATATCATGCTGCCAAAACAGGATGGTATGGAGGTATGTCGTGAAGTACGCAAGAAGTATGATTTCCCCATTATCATGTTGACAGCCAAAGACTCGGAAATTGATAAAGTATTAGGTTTGGAGTTAGGTGCAGATGACTATGTGACGAAGCCGTTCGGAACACGGGAGCTGATTGCTCGAGTGAAAGCGAACTTGCGCCGTCATCAAAAAACTTCAGCGGATGAAGCAGAAGAAGCAACAAATGATATCACTGTCGGTGCACTTATTATCCAGCCAGATGCGTATCTTGCCCAAAAGCGCGGAGAAACAATTGAACTCACTCATCGTGAGTTTGAACTGCTGCATTACTTATCCAATCATATTGGACAAGTCATGACACGGGAGCATTTGTTGCAAACGGTGTGGGGCTATGATTACTTCGGTGATGTTCGAACTGTGGATGTTACGATTCGAAGACTTCGCGAGAAGATTGAAGATACACCAAGCCATCCTACATGGATAGTAACACGACGTGGTGTAGGCTACTACTTGCGAGATCCGGAACAGGAGTAACAGAATGAGAAAAGTAGGGATTTTCAATTCCATTCATGTTAAGTTTGTGCTGATATACGTTATGCTTATACTTCTTGCGCTGCAGATTATTGGACTCTATTTTTCTCAGCAGCTGGAACAAACCTTGAAAACCAACTTCTCAAATTCGATAAAAGACCGTATTAATCTCGTTGAATTTAGTGTGCGAGAGGAAATGCTGAAAGAACGACCCTCGGACGATCCGTCACTCGAATCGAGTTTGCGGACCGTCCTTTCGGGTTTTAGTTCGGACGATATTAATGAAGTGAGGGTAATCGATTCAAAGTATCGTATTTTAGCCTCGTCTGTGTCGGACCATCAGAAAATGATGGTTGGTCAAAAGACGATGGACGACATTGTCAAACGCGCAGTCGTATCTGAGAGTCCTCAAAGTGTCATTTACTTTAACGAAAAAACAAAGAGCAGGGTGCAAAAGAGCACGCATCCCATAATGAATGGCAGTGAAGTCATTGGTGCACTTTACGTAGAGTCCAATATTGAAAAGGTCTTTAAGCAGATTGATCAAATCAATCGGATTCTTGCGGGGGCAGCCGCGGTCTCATTAACCATAACAATCATTATCGGTATCTTCATTGCACAAACCTTCACCCGGCCAATTTCGGATATGCGCAGACAAGCCCAGGCGATGGCAAAGGGTAATTATTCAAGAAAAGTCCGCGTCTACGGAAATGATGAAATGGGTCAGCTCGCGATTGCATTTAACCATTTAACCAACCAATTATTAGAATCGCAATCCACGACTGAAGCAGAAAGACGGAAGCTGGCTTCTGTCCTTGAAAACATGACAGACGGTGTTATTTCCACGGATCGAAAAGGACGTGTAAGTCTAATCAACGACTCGGCCCTCGGGATGCTTAGAATGACAAGCGATCTCGTATTGAATCGGCCGATTAATAACATTTTAGGAATTGAAAAAGAATATTCCTTTGAAGATTTGATAGAGATGCGTGAATCGATTCCACTAGACTTCAGCACGGAAGATGAACCGTCTATTTTACGGGCGACCTTTTCTGTAACGCAGCGAGAAACAGGATTTGTAAATGGATTGATTATTGTTCTGCACGATAACACGGAGCAAGAAAAAATCGAAATGGAACGTCGTGAATTCGTGTCTAACGTTTCACACGAACTGCGAACACCGCTTACAACGATGCGCAGTTACTTGGAAGCTCTTGCAGAAGGAGCTTGGAGAAATGAAGATATCGCACCTGCATTCTTAAATGTGACACAAACGGAGACAGAACGAATGATACGTCTTGTCAACGACTTACTGAAGCTTTCAAGAATGGACAGCAACGAATATGAACTCAATACAGAGTGGGTGGACTTTAATACATTCTTCAATTCCATCATAGATCGCTTTGAGTTCTCTAAGTCCCAAGAAGTGAGTTTTAGAAGAATCGTGCCGCCTGTCGATCTGTTTGTTGAAATCGACACAGATAAATTGACGCAAGTAATTGATAACATTATTTCAAATGCGCTGAAGTATTCTCCCGACGGCGGAATTGTCCGTTTCAATGTAGCAGTATTGGATAGCTCGATCCGAGTGAGTATTTCAGATGAAGGTCTCGGTATACCGGCGGCTAACGTGAACCGGATCTTTGATCGTTTCTTCCGAGCAGACAAAGCTCGTTCTCGTGCAATGGGCGGAACCGGTCTGGGTCTTGCAATTGCGAAAGAAATGATTAACGCACATGGCGGGAAGATTTGGGCACATAGTGTTGAAGGAGAAGGAACAACAATCTTCTTCACGTTGCCTTACGAACAACATGATGATGGGGAGTGGGATATGTGAGGCATATAGAGACAATCAAATCTGTCGTCCTGTTGCTGCTCGTTCTTCTCAGCGTTACGTTTACATTTTCTATATGGTCGTATGCACCAAAGTTCGATTCAATTGACCCGGATCAGTCAGTCGATGGGGCGATTACAAGCGTCCACAATAAGAAACCAATATCCGATATTGTACTGCCTTACAAATGGGTCTTTAAATTTAACAACGACGAACTATTCGGTACGACAGACACGACTGTAATTCAACCGGTTCTTGAAGAAATGATGCGCTGGAAAGTGTTCGGTCTTACTTCGGTGAATCAGGAGCTGAGCCCTGAAGAACTGCATAGTTTACTCACAAAAGGAAATCAGTACAGTCTCTATTACTCAGGAGAAGTACCCGTTTCCGTTTATGAGGATGTATTAGAAATTGAAGACAAAAATATTCCGGAGATTTTGTTTAATCGACTTATCGTTAATTGGAACCCTGAAGACAGTTTACCGGAAGTCCACTTTATCAGTACTGTCAGCATGACGCATTATAAAGCTAAAGTGAAAATGGAAGACACCCAGCGCTTCCAAAAATCGATTATCGATAAAGGCAAAAGGTTATCTCAGTACGAAGAAGTTCAAGTGAATGAAACTAGGACAATAACGGTTTCAAATGAACCTATTACAGCAATTCACTCGACTTATATTGAAGAAGAGATTAACCCTTCATTGTTTAAAGATGCATTATTCAATGATCCAAATGCGGTTCGAAAGAATTCGTTGGGAACGAACACAGAAGAATATGGGGACGATCATGCGCTGATGAATGTAAATACAAAAACGAAAGTGCTGAACTTCGCGTATCCTCCTGAAAGTCTGGAAATAGCGATTCCATCTGAACTGATGACAGCGACTATCGACTTTGTAAATGATCACAGCGGCTGGACAGATGATTACCGCTACTCTTATATGAACCCAGTTTCCCGGTATATTAAGTTTCAGCTCCACGACAATGGACTTCCGGTCTTTAGTGATGTACCGGATGGTGCAGAAATTACCGAAAAACTTGGAGAGAATCGAGTATACAAATATATCCGACCCTACTTCACTTTGAACTCACCTATCAAAACCTATGAGGTAACGCTTCCTCCAGCAACAGAGGTTGCACGTCAGCTTCAAGCATCGGAAGATCTCGACTTCACAGCAATTGAGGAAATAAAACCAGGCTATTCACTTATTCATGACACCGATGTAGGCGTATTGAAGTTTGAACCGCATTGGTTCTATTACGTCAAGGGCAATTGGGAAGTGTATGAGCAAGAGTTAAATCGGAAGGGAGGCGGCCTTCTTGGATTGGAGTAAAACTAAAACAATCTTCATCATCGTGTTTTCAATACTGAACGTCCTGTTGTATTCAATGTATTTGAATCGGAATGCTACAATTGAAAACCTGGAAGTTGTGGGGAAGACTTCGATGGAAGATGTCTTAAAGTCAGAAAACATCACATACAAGCTGCCTCCATTTGTAGATAAAGAAGCATCATTTGTTTCTGCAGACATCGTCGACTTTAACAAAGAGTCACTGAAAGATTTGAAGGGCCAAAAGACTTCAATTATGAGTGATAACTCATTAAAATCAGTTCTTACCGATAAAGTTACACTGGAAGAAGCGAAGAAAGATGACTTTGAATCGTTCCTCTCTCAATATGTATTGAACGGAACGGAATACGTTCTGTGGGAAGTGTCGGAAGAAAAAAAGAAAGCATTCTTCTTTCAGCAATTCGAGGGCCGTCCGATCTATTACAGTCCTAGTGCTATGCTTGTAGTGTCATGGGATATAGATGAAAATATTCAATCCTACGAACAGCGGATGTTAAAGGACTTTGCGAATTTCAATGAGAAAGATTTGCTGTCTCCGCTAGAGATTATCGGATCACTCGCTTCCCGCGGTCTTCTAAAACAGAAGTCGGAAGTGACGAATGTTAAAATGGGGTATTCCACGCTTGTGCGTTTAACGGAAACTCAAGTGTTTGCTCCAACGTGGGATGTTCAAGTAAAATTAGAGAATGGGGATAAAGAGCATCACTTCCTCAGTGCTAACGAAGGTAAAGTAATCGAGTTCCAACTTGATGATAGCCAGCAAGAAGACAAAGAGCAATCCGAATAAGGAGTTTTTAAGATGCGATTCAGCATACTGGCCAGTGGAAGCACTGGTAACTCAGTTTATATAGAAAATGATTTAGGAGCCTATCTAGTAGATGCAGGCTTAACGGCGAAACGAATCGAAGCACAGCTTGCGAAAATCGGTCGTTCAATGAAAAACGTCAACGCCATTTTCGTTACGCATGAGCATAGCGATCATATTAAAGGAGTCGGTGTTTTAGCAAGAAAACATGGAATTCCCATTTACGCGAACCAGAAAACGTGGCAAGCGATGGATGGTCTAGTGGGTGACATCGCGCTTGAGCAGCGGTTTCAGTTCGACATGGAAACAGTCCATTCATTCGGTTCAATCTCGATTGAATCGTTCGCCGTTTCACATGACTCCGTGGACCCGATGTTCTACGTGTTTCACGAAGGTGATCGTAAACTTGCGATCATTACAGATACAGGATACGTCAGTGACCGTATGAAAGGTATTATAAAAAATGCGGACTCTTTCGTGTTTGAATCCAACCACGACGTCGGCATGCTTCAAATGGGCCGTTATCCATGGAGTGTTAAGCGACGTATATTGAGTGATGTCGGTCACGTATCAAACGAAGATGCTGCGATTGCAATGAGTGACGTCATTGAGCAAAAAGAGACGCAGATTTATTTATCTCACTTAAGCCGCGACAATAATATGAAAGACCTGGCACGTATGAGCGTCGAGCAGACACTGCAAACGTGCGGCATTATCGCAGGAGAGTTCGTGCATTTGCATGATACAGATGCAGAAGAACCCACTGAATTAATCACGGTTTAATGAGAAACCCGTATCGCTATAGGCGATGCGGGTTTTTGGTTCGATAAAATAAATTCAGGCGGGCAACCCGCCGATTTGCTTGGGCAACCCGCTCGTTTCGTCGAGGAACCCGCTCGTTTGCTTGGGCAACCCGCTCGTTTGGCCGAGGAACCCGCCCGTTTGCTTGGGCAACCCGCCCGTTTACTTGGGCAACCCGCTCGTTACGTCGAGGAACCCGCCCGTTACGCTGGGCAACCCGCTCGTTTGGCCGAGGAACCCGCTCGTTACGCTGGGCAACCCGCTCATTCTACGCAACCACCCGCTCCACACTCAGTCACAAAAGCAAAATCATTCATTCATGACAGCTCCCGAAATGGGAACGATTTACTCCATTCTATCGTCAATTTTATGGAAGGCCTCATATTTCTTTTAAATTGTACAGAATGGGGTAAAGTGTAAGGAGAGTATTGAATCGAAAGGACGAGAGCCATGGACGACTACAACCGGGATCGGAAAGAGGACCAACAGCGGCCAACGGATCCCCAGCAGGAACCAATGCCTGCAGAAAGTTACGACACATCGCCAAGTGAGCCCGCTTACAGAACACGAACTGCTGCACCGCCACCACCTCCCCCAGAATCGCCGAAACACCGAGGCGGGTTTTTACCAGCATTGTTTGGAGCTATAATTGGAGGCCTCCTAGTCTGGCTGCTCATGTTTGCCACAGGCGGATCTGACGATAATGATAACAAGACAACGGGGATTGTAAAGGAATCTGGAAACTCTAAACAAGTGAGCGTCGAAATTGACAGTGATTTGACAGGAGTCGTTGAAAAATCGACGGATGCAGTTGTGGGTATTACGAATTTACAACGAGGTCAGGACTTCTGGTCACAATCTGATACTCCGCAAGCGATAGGAACAGGTTCAGGTGTCCTTTACAAGAAAGAAAATGGGAAAGCGTATATTGTTACGAATCATCACGTAGTGGAAGATGCAGAAGAACTCGAAGTCACACTTGACGACGGAACCAAGGTGCAAGGTAAATTAATTGGAAGCGACGTTTGGACAGATCTTGCCGTTGTCGAAATCGATGACAAAGACATCACATCTATTATGGAGTTTGGAGATTCAGATGCGCTGAAACGCGGCGAAACCGTCATTGCCATCGGGAACCCGCTAGGTCTTGGCTTCTCCGGTTCCGTTACAGTCGGTGTCGTATCGGGTAAAGACCGTTCGATTCCAATTGATATTAACCAAGACGGCAGTGTAGACTGGCAAGCGGACGTTCTGCAAACGGATGCTGCCATTAACCCTGGAAACTCAGGAGGAGCGCTTATCAATATGGCTGGCCAGCTGATTGGAATTAACTCCATGAAGATTACAGAGGAAACTGTAGAAGGAATTGGTCTTGCCATTCCTATAAACTTAGCCTTGCCAGTTATTGAACAACTTGAACAGACAGGTGAAGTGAATCGTCCGACAATGGGCGTCTCACTACTCGATTTACGAGATATACCTGTTCAACAGCAAAGCGTGTTGAAATTGCCAGATGACGTTAAAAATGGCGTAGTGGTCACAGAGGTATTTCGGAATACGCCAGCACAAACCGCGGGTGTCCGAAAATATGATACAATTGTAGAAATGGATGGAGAGCCGATAGAAGACATGGTGACGTTGCGCAAACACTTGTACAACGAAAAGAAAGTCGGCGATAGTATGACGATGAAAGTCTATCGTGAAGGAAAACCTGTCACAATTGACATGGTTCTGAAAGATGGCAACTCATTCTAATACACATGTGCATAAAACAACCTCTTAGTTATCCACAGCAGGCACGATAGCAGAAAAACAGCTATTGTGTCTGCTTTTTTTATCAACAATTCTATGTTTGTGGATAAGACTGAAAATTTGTGCATAACTCTGTGGGGAATTAAAAATGAAAAAGAGGTGAATAATTTGAAAATTAATAGCTGTGAAACCCATATAAACCGGGCACTCGATGAATTCGTTGCTAAAGAAGAGACATTTCCAAACATGGAACCCGTAACGGAAGAGGAGAAGTTATCCACAATGTGCGACTACTGTGAACTGCCTGCTGTCTATCTTGTGACGAACACATAATCGGACACAACATCTAGATGCATCTGTGGATATGTGTATAACTTCCGTGTATAACTTTTCAAAAAAGGTGGACAACGCTGTGAATATTACAATTGTGACTGTAGGAAAACTAAAAGAGAAGTATCTAAAAATGGGGATTGAAGAATATACAAAGAGATTGGGTGCATACGCCAAAATCGAGCTAATCGAAGTAGCGGATGAAAAAGCGCCCGAGCAGCTTAGCGAAGCTGACATGGAAATCGTCAAGAAAAAAGAAGCAGATCGCATTCTTGCAAAAGTTTCCCCAGACGCCCATGTCATTGCACTTGCAATCGAAGGGAAACAGAAAACATCTGAACAGTTAGCAGAAAATCTGCAATCCCTCATGACTTACGGAAAAAGCAAAATCACGTTTGTGATTGGAGGATCTCTAGGGTTGCATGCAGATGTCTATAAGCGTGCGGACGAGCTGCTATCGTTTTCTAAGATGACATTCCCGCATCAGTTGATGAAGTTGATTTTGTTGGAGCAGGTGTATCGTGGGTTTAGAATTATGAGAAATGAACCGTATCACAAGTAAGAATAAATACAAATTAAGCCA
>JARIBI010000170.1 GCA_029257435.1 Sporosarcina sp.
ACTGGAAAACATTGTAGACTTGAACAAAGCACGTACCTAAGGAGGCACTTAACTTGAAGAAAAGAATCACAACTGCACTCGCTGCTGGTGTATTGGCATTTACAATGTCCGCATCCACATCACTCGCTGCATTTTCAGACGTCAGTCCACGTTACGAAAAGGAAGTCAATTACCTTATTACAAACAATTATGCACAAGGGATCACGAGTACAACATTTGGAACAACTAATTCCATCAAACGTATTGACGCTGCTGTGATGGTAGCACGCGCTCTTGGTTTTTCTGAATCGAGCAACTTGCCTGACGCTGGATTTACAGATGTCCCTAAAAGCAGAGCATGGGCGGTTAATGCGCTAGCTTCGCGTGATGTTATTTCTGGTAAGACTGCAACCCAATTTGGAGCGGCGGATACGATGACACGGAACGAAATGGCGAAAGTCATCGCTGCTGCTTATGGATTGGCCGCGTCAAATGAGACAATTCCATTCACAGATGTCAATTCCCGTTTCGCACCATTCGTAGGCGCTCTTGTTCAAAACGGCATTACATCAGGGAAGTCCGCTACTAAGTTTGGAGCTGTGGACCCGATTACTCGCGGTGAATTTGCGATCTTTGTTTATAAGGCAGAAGGGTTATCCAAGATTGAACCTCCAGAAGTAGAAGAAGTTTCTTGACATTTAGTAAAAAATAAGTCCGAAGACACCCTTGCAAACGTTCTAAAAAAAGTGAACGAATGTGTTTGTGTTATCTTGAAAGTGTGGTAAGATAATACGTGTAGGTAAACCCTGTTTTATAGAATATAGCAAGAATTGTTGAGGCCGAAAAAGAAGCCTGGAGACCCCCTGTGTCTCCAGGCTTCTTTTTGCCTACTTTTCTCTATTCTTGCAATCATTAGATTGTTAGTCCTATATCCTTCCCTTATTTTTTTCCTTATACTGGTCTTATCATAAGAGTTAAGGGAGTTTTTTCATGAATTTGAAACGAACACTGCTTTCTGGCGTTGCCGCTGTCGCCCTGTTCAGTACCACATTGCTGCAAGCAGAAGCTGCAAATGTCTCACATGGCGTCTATCATGCCAAGCAATCCATTACCGTCAATGGAAATCCTCAAACGCTCAATCAGCTGAACATCAATCTGACGAAGCCTTATACTACTGTCGATGTCGGCATCAACACCCCCTTCAACAAACTGGCAACCGTCAATTCACTTGCGACCGCACATACGCAAATTAACCATCATGTCGTCGGTGCGATTAATGCTTCTCTTTTCCATTTCAAAAATGGATATCCGAGTTATTTATTGACAAAAGACGGTCAAATCCAGCATATCGGTGCAGTTTCCACCAATTATAATGATTTCATGCATACCCCTGCAGCTTTCGGTATGACTGCAGACAACAAAGGAAAGATCGGTACATATACGCTCTCCCCTACGATTGAACATAATGGAAAGTCTGTTACGATGACTTCATTGAACCGAGAGCGTAAAGATAACGAAAGCATCCTTTTCACTTCCAGCTGGCCATACGAGACCACTCGTACAAATGCAACAGGACTTGAAGTGGTCGTTTCAACTTCGAAATCTGCTGAGGGAGGCTTTGCCCTCGGTGAAAAAGTGACGGGAACTGTAACAGCTATCCGCCCATTCGGACAAGCTACTCCCGCGACAGTCCCTGCTAATAGTAAAGGCTTTGTCCTTTCTGCACACGGACCAGAAGTCGATAAAATCAGAAACATGAAAAAAGGCGATACCGTTTCAATTTCCTACAACGTCGATCCAGAATGGCGGGACTCGAAATTCATGCTTGCATCAGGTCCGCTGCTCGTCCAGAACGGAAAAGTCGATATGACAATCGATCCGAATAGCAAGAAAGCAAGACAGCGAACAGCACGTACTGCAGTTGCAACAGACAAAACCGGACAGCAAGTTTACTTTGTCACTGCAGATTCGGGCTATAAAGGTCATAGTACAGGCATGACCATGAAGGAATTCGCTCAATACTTAGTTTCAATCGGTGCGTACAACGCGTTGAACTTGGATGGCGGCGGTTCAACGACTATGGTTACCCGTAAACCCGGGAACGTCTACCCGACTCTTGCGAACCGTCCTTCAGGCTCTACTGACAGATCCGTCAGCGCAATTCTTGAAGCAGTCAGCACTGCACCTTACGACAAAGCAGCAACGATTTCAGCAAGCCAAGCTCAAGAAGGACAAGTAGGTATTGGTGCTTCTGTTGGTTTTAAAGTCGATTCTGCACTCGATCAATACTTGAATGTAAGAACCATCAATCAAGAAAATGTAGAACTTCTTGGAGTCTCCAGCGGCATCGGTAAGATTGAAAACAATAAGTTCGTCGGTGTAAAAGCTGGATCCGGCACGGTAACAGTCGGGTATGAAAATGCGAAAGTTAACGTCCCTGTTACTGTAACAGACACAATTGATAACATCGTCTTCACGCCATCTGTGATAACACTTGGCACAGGCGAATCGATTAAATTGAATGTATCCGGAACATCTAAAAACAGTAAAGTGATTTTCAATCCAGATGCGATCGATGTCACTGCATCTGCCGGCATCGGAACACTGGATAATAAGACGTTTACTGCTGCAGCAAAAGAAGGAACCGGAACACTTACAGCAACTTATGGCCGTACCACGAAGAAAGTGCCAGTTACAGTTACCGACAAACCGATTCGTCTTGAATCATTTGAGTCCACATCAGGTATGAATGCTTCAGGCATACGTGCTGCAGCTTCTCTCACTTCTGAAAAGAAGATTCAAGCACACGAAGGAAATGCTTCTGCCCGTTTGAATTATGATTATACGGCTAACAAAGACGGCGTTTCTGCAGCCTACTTGAATTGGACAGGCGGACTCCCGTTAGCATCCAGCCCGAAAGAACTCGGCGTTTGGGTATATGGTGATGGAAATGCTCATTGGCTGCGCGGTTCATTACGCGATGCGAATAACAAGGAAGTTGTCGTAGACTTTACGAAGGAAAATGGACAGGATTGGACCGGATGGAAGTACGTCACAGCAACTATTCCTTCCTCCGCCCCAGCTCCATTGACGTTGGATAAAATCTACGTTGCAGAACAATCAGCTGCTAAAAAGGACAAAGGATTCCTACTCTTTGATCAGCTGCAAGTCCGATATTCTAACAAGTCCCATCAAGAGCGCGCTTTCCAGCCTACTTCATCAGCACGCACTGAAAATAAGGATAAAACATTCACCGTCAAGTTCACACAAGCAATGGATGAGAGATTCTTTACGAATCAGTACGTCTATGTAGAAAATGAATTCGGAGAGCGTCAAGCCGTTACTGTTTCCAAAACATCTGATGCTCGTAAAGTCAGCGTAAAAGCACCCGCTTCCGGGTATACCGCTGGCAAAAACTATCGTCTCGTAGTCACTCACTTTGCAAAAAATTCGCAAGGTGTATCGATGGTCAAAGACAGTGTAACTGAATTTAAAGTTCGATGAACGGTCGCCCTGCAGTGATAAACTGCAGGGTTTTTTAGTGCTCAAAAGTTGTGATTGAGACCAATATGTTACAATAGAGGAATGAAAATCTGCTACCCGAGAAGAGGTGCCCTTCGTGAAATTAAAATTTGATGTAAAGTCTTTTATCGCCATGTTATTTGCGATAATTTGGTTCCTCCTCCTCATCATAGGTGTGGAATCCTTCCTGCTTGGCACATTTGAACAAGCATTGACGTGGAGTCAAGAACGAACAACAACCTATTTGTTGAATGTCCTCATTGTATTTGCTCTATTTATGATTCTAATGGGCGTGATTAATCGCTTCGTCATCAGTTTTGTAGTGACGAATGTCATCGCAATATTACTTGCCGTATTTAGTTATTTCAAATTCAGCTTCCTTGGTGAGAATTTATTTCCATGGGATCTGCTGTTGGCTAATAATGTATTTAATTTATTGCCGAATATTTATAAAGAAGCGAATGTCGGAGCAGCGCTTGTTGGCATCATTGTTGTTCTTGCCATCCTCGTTGGACTGTTTGTCTACATGCTGAAGAAACGTCCCAAGCCTATTATGCGTTTGCCGTGGTGGGTTCGCGTCCTATTCGTTGCGCTCGGTGCTACTTATTTGTGCGCGTTCATCTTCTATCGAACATTTCCAAATATGGAGCAAGCGCTTAAAAAAGCAGAGATTACGAACATCACGTTTAACCAAGAACGGAATTATCAGCAAAATGGTTTTTATGGAGCGTTCATGCTTAATATGCAAAGTGCGATTGTGCTGGCACCCAATGGTTATAGTAAATCAGCCATTGAAGATATCGTAAAGAAACTAGAAAAAGAGGCTTCAGAAGAGACAACTGCCTCTGATGAAAAACCAAATATCATTTTTGTGATGAACGAATCATTCTGGGACCCGACGCTGTTGGAGAAAATCCAATTTGCCCCTGATCCAATGCCATTCATCCGTGAAAATCAGACAGGTTGGTTGCTCTCCCCTACCTTTGGCGGCGGAACAAGTAATGTTGAATTTGAAGTGTTGACCGGTTTTTCCAATAACTTCTTGCCAGTAGGTTCTGTGCCCTATCAACAATATGTTAAAGAAAAACAGCCAGCTGCGATGCCAAATTATTTAAAGGGGCTTGGATATGACACGCTTGCAATCCACCCGTATGCAAAATGGTTCTGGAATCGAGAGAATGTGTATAAGCATTTTGGATTCAATGAATTCCTGGACGATTCTTCATTTAAAGATCCCATTTACAAAGGGCCGTTCATTTCAGACGAACAAGTGACGAAGACGATTATTGAGCGAACAGATGCGTCTGACGATCCCATGTTCATTTATGCCGTAACGATGCAGAATCACACCGGCTATGCGGAAGATAAATACGAAAACTTTGACGTACAAACAACAGTGCCCGAAGGAATCGATGACGTTTATAACGTATTGCTGCGATCGTATACACAAGGGGTTTATGATGCGGATAAAGCTTTGGAACAATTAATTGCGCATTATAAAGAATCCGATGAGCCGACAGTAATTGCTTTCTTTGGAGATCATTTACCCGCGATTGGACAAGATTATCGCTTGTATAAAGTTGCTGACTTTGTTCCTCGCGGACTAGGTGAAAGTCAGTGGGATTTAGACGATTTCGAGAAGACGCGTTCCACTCCTTTAATGATGTGGAATAACTTTGATGCTCCAATTCCGGACATCGACCATTTGAGCCCTAACCAGCTTGGACCCGCAGTCTTTACGATGGCTGGAATCCGTAAGCCTGCGTACTATGAATTGCTTGAGCAGTTCGGTGCAAAAATGCCAGGGTTCACACGCGATGTGAAGATTGACGGGG
>JARIBI010000165.1 GCA_029257435.1 Sporosarcina sp.
CCCTAGGAACGCGTCCGCCTGCAACGCAGAGAAACACCGTCTACTCTTCAGGTTTTAAATTCCCCCTTACAACCGCTTCTACTATTACAAAGAGTTTACAATCTTCATAACCAAGTTAGCATCCAAAGAAAAAGGGAATAAGGGAAAAGACTTAACTCTTTAATAGGAATGAGGGACCTCCATGAAACGGCTCGTCTACTTAGACTGGCTCCGTATTCTAGCAGCACTCGCAGTTGTCACGATTCACGTTTCGGCAGGGGTTGTGACAGATAACGCGCAAGATTATGAAAGCCCCTGGATGGCAGGCAATTTTTATGAGGCCATCTCCAGATGGGCAGTGCCCATGTTTGTGATAATCAGCGGGGCGCTTATGCTCAGCAGCAAACAGGAAATCACAATAGTGTCCTTTCTAAAAAAGAAGTTAGCGAAAATACTGATTCCATTAATTGCATGGAGCATCATTTATTATGCCAATGAAGTACGAAAAGGGGAAATCCCATTTTCCATACAGGACTTTATCAAACGGTTCGCCACAGATGATATTATGTATCATCTCTGGTTTCTGTATATGATTGCAGGCTTGTATATCATTACCCCGCTGCTGAAAATACTGATTCAGCATGCAAAGAGAAAAGACATCGAGTATTTTCTAATACTTTGGCTTTTCGCATCCGTCTTTTCGAAATGGCTGGAATACTTTATAGGATATAGTTTTAAAATTGAATTATTCTTTGTGACACATTACATAGGATATTACGTGCTTGGTTATTATTTATTTACATTCGATTTTCAAACCAAATGGAAAAACAGAATGTATATAGGGGGATTCATAGGGTTCGTAACGACATTTTTCATGACTTATCATGAATCATTGAAAATAGATGAACCACTCGAACAGTTTTGGTATGACGAACATTCTCCAAATGTATTACTGATGGTGATTGCGCTATTTATGCTTTTTAAATCAACAAAAATCGGCAAATCAAAATTGCCGTGGGTTGGAACCGTTATCAGTCATGCAAGTTTTGGAATTTATCTCATACATGTACTAGTCATGCAAACTCTGTATCAGCAATTTGAATTTGTTTGGATTAATTTGCATCCGATAATCGGCATTCCGTATAAAGTACTTTTAGTCGTTACAATAAGTACAGTACTCGTATTCATTATTAAGAAAATACCTGTGCTACGATGGATTATTCCTTAAGCCCGACTTAGTTTAGAATGAATATTATAGCGGATTTAAATAGCATCTGATTGTATCAGAGATATAGCTGTTTGTAATACGGTGGATTCTGAGTAAAGATAACACCCCCTAAAATTCAATTTTAGGGGGTGTATGCGTTCTCTATACACTTATAAAGTTAGAAACTCGGCAAAGATGTTTTAGAATTGTGTTGTACATTGGACAAATTGAATAGATCAAGCCAAATCAAATGTATCAGCCAGCAACTTAAATGACTGATGGCGTCCTTCTTTGTCAGAAATCATAGTTAGAATCATGATTTCATCCACCATGGCTTGCTCAGCAAGTGAATGCAATTGTCCTTTCACTTGATTTAGCATTCCGATTACAAATTTACCTGCGCCATCGCTTGTAACCGCTTCTTCTTCTGCAGTGAGCGTCTTAACGCCATGGCAGTCATACCATCGGTTCCTGGGGCCCGGCCGATCCCTAAGTCAATTCGATTAGGATGAAGAGATTCAAGCAGTGAAAAGTTTTCCACCGCTTTTAGCAGGCTGTGATTCGGCAGCATGATGCCGCCTGAACAGACGTTAATCGCTCAGTAACGGCCGCAACGTGCACTGCCAATAGATCAGGGGATGTACTGACTCGAAACTTTGTATTATGGTGTTCCGCAAACCAATAGCGTGAATAGCCCAGCTGGTTCGCTAATTGGGTTAGTTCTGTTGAGTTTTTAAGTGTTTGAATCGCGTCATCATTATTATAAACGGTCGCTAAGTCAAGAATCGATGAGTGCAATGACATATTAATCACTCCTTGTCTTAATCGTAAAGGAGTAATGATGCTTTGTTCAATGAAATGGATGCCATTCGTGAATGATGCCGCAGAGAAAACTCTGTCTTCATCTAGAACAGAGAGCAAGTAATGCTGGTGGTGAGCACTGAACTTTCAGACGTAATTCAGAATTGCTTTATTTGAAGTGGTTACTATTGTAATGGTAACAGCCATCGTTACGATGATCTTTTTAGAGTTGTGTTATACCAAGCGTTTATCGTGGAACCATAGTTCGTTTTGTAAGATCATGGTTTCCAGTAGTGGAGCTTATTGGTAAGTCATGCACTAATCATGTACAATATGGCCAAATACGATGAAATATGTGGTGAATGTAGTATGAAAAAATTATTTGGCTTCTTGATTCTTTCAGGACTGCTCGTACTCTCAGCTTGTGGTAACTCAGGTAAAACGGATACAGACTCAGAAGCAAGTGATATTAACGATAAGCCGGAAACGAGTACACAGGAGAAAGAAGAGCAGCAGGAAGAGACGGTTAAGGAAGTAACAGCAGATGATATTATTGCTGCATTCAAAGAAGAAGGTATAGAAATCGGTGATGTGACAGATCTCGAGAAGAAAGAATTTGGAGATACACGCGAAGAAGGAAAACGGATTTTGGTTCCATCTCTCGGTGAGGATGCAGGTGGACGCTTGTTTTTATTCAAAGACAAAGAAGGGTTGGCCAAGGCGAAAGAGTACTATGTGAGCTTGGGGGAGTCCGGACCACTGTTTTACTCCCATACTTATGAAAAGGGTCTATTCCTTTTGCAAATGAATGGAGACATGGAAGACGCCGAATTTGAAAAGTATGAAAAAGTTATGGATGAGACTATTGAATAACTAGAAGCAGCTAAATGCTTTTACCTGTGACCCAAAAAACTCCTTTTTCATTCAGAATTGTTCAATCGTTTTGTTATGCACATGAATCGAATGCTCTGCTAAATATGAGAAGCACAAACTGCTACATTGGTTTGTGCTTTTCTATTTGAAGTGAGCGCAGAAAAAAACTATTCAAAATTCTTTGTACAGACCCCGCCATAGAACCAATCTATGTGCTACACTATTGTCAATTGCAAGAATAGGAGGATTCCGATGAAGCCGAAAATCTTTATTACTAGAAAGATGGATGCACAAGTGGCAGCACCGCTCCAGGAGAAGTTCGATGTCCGGATGTGGGAATCGGAAGCTGAGCCGGTTCCTCGAACTGTATTATTGAAGGAAGCAGCGGATGCAGAGGCGTTGTGGACCGTCATATCGGATCGCGTCGACCGTGAGATTATTGAAGCAGGGAAGAAGCTGAGGATTATTGCCAATATGGCGGTCGG
>JARIBI010000026.1 GCA_029257435.1 Sporosarcina sp.
AAAAAGGCTTGCCAGCCTTCCAAAATTTCTCTACTGTATTGGTGTCGAATCAAATCAGTGGAGGTTGAGAGGAATGCTGGCAATGCCTGAAATCAATTGTATCAAATTAATGAGGAATCAGAAATCCTTATCTATAAATCACATAGCAAAAACGTTACATCTTAATTGGAGAACTGTTAAAAAGTATGCTGATGAAAACCAACTCCCTCGAGAAAAAGTACGAAAAAAATCCGGAATGATGTATGAAGAAAAGTGGGGAGAAATTGTTAGTGATTGGCTTTGGGAAGATCAAAAGCTAAAGAGAAAAGATCGGAGAACGAACAAAGGAATCTTTACTGAACTAGAAGCCCTAGGATTCAAAGGGTCCTATCGGACTGTCTCATACTTTATTAAAGACTGGCGTGAGGGTAGAGAAGATATTGAAGATGAAACCACAGACAAAAACTATGAGCGTCTTATACATCCTCCTGCAGAAGCACAGTTAGATTTCGGTTTAATGCAAGCTGTCCAAGATGGAAAATATCGTGACATTCACTGTTTGATTATGACACTACCCTTCAGTAATGATGCTTATTCAATTCCGTTGCCTGCTGAAAACCAAGAATGTCTTCTATACGGACTCAAGAGAATATTCCAGCAGCTAGGTGGCGTACCAAGAAAAATCCGAATCGACAACATGGTAACCGCTGTCACTAAACCAAGAAATAAACACGAAGAAACTGTGTTCGCAAATGAGTTCTTGCAGTTTGCAAATCATTACGGATTTGAACCTCAAGCCTGTAATCCATATTCAGGACACGAGAAAGGAAATGTGGAAAATAAAGTAGGCTATGTTCGGTATAACTTTATCACTCCAGCACCGGTAATAGAGGACTTAGAACATCTGACGAACTTATTGGAGCAAAAGCATACTAAGGATCGAGAACGAATCCATTATAAGAAGAAAGTCTCGATACAAAAACTTTTGGAAGAAGAATTCGAATACTTATTGGCCTTACCAGACGAAGAATTCCCTGTGTTTAAAGAGAGCAAGATTAAGTCTAATAAGTATGGTGAAATCACTCTAGATACTGTGAAAGTCTATATCCCAAGAGGAAACAATTATCCAAACTTATCTATCGTGAAATATTGGAACCGATTCAAAGTACTATCGCCTCACGGAGAAATTCTATATGAAGACAACCGTCCTTATATGCATAAGAATCGTGAGATTCCTTGGCAAGCGATCTTGAAATCATGGTTAAGTAAACCGCGTGCAGTGAGCTATTCACGCTTCTCTCCGTATCTCCCTGGTCGTATTTTTGAATATATCAATATCTCGAATCTGACGATTCGTAAAGAGCGTCTAAATTGGTTAATAGCCTTGTTAGCGACTCATGACATGAATCAAATCAATGATGAATTCTACGAGCTCTTGAGTGGCCAATCTGATGTCTTAAAAGAACCTGAGGCGCATCCTTACGATGTTAATTGGAGCATGTATGATCAGCTACAAAACACGCCACAAATAGAAGGTGAAACTTCATGACTTCTAATCTAAAAAGCATATGTAAAACGTTACGCTTAGCTTATGTGAATGATATTTACACAGATATCCCTTTCGAAAATCCCACTCAATTTTTAGATGAGTTGTTTCAAAAGGAACTCCAATTCCGAGAGGAAGCTAAATCAGAACGTTTAATTAAGAAAGCTAAGTTTTCACAGAAGAAATCACTTTCTTCATTTCAATGGAATGAACAAATTCATTTTCCTCCGCACATTGATAGCAAGGAGCTATGTACGATTACTTTTATTGAACGTAGAGAGAACTTGATATTAACTGGAGCGCCAGGTACAGGGAAAACACATTTAGCAACCGGTATAGGTTATGAGGCTTGTAAACGCGGACTAGAAGTACGCTTTTATAGAGTTTCCGATCTCGCTGAATCATTAGAAAAAGCATGGCGAGAAGGGAAATTAGCGCAGTTTAGAGGCCGCTTCAAAAGTGTGGATTTAATTATCTTAGATGAGATGGGATACGTACCTTTCAACAAAGAAGGAGCTGAGCTCCTTTTCCAACTCATTTCAGATTGGTATGAACAAAAAAGCTTGATTATCACGTCAAACCTGGAGTTCAGTCAATGGAATCGCGTATTTAGTGATTCTAGACTAACCGCAGCGTTAGTAGATCGAGTGATTCATCACGCTCACATTTTGAATTTTACTGGCGATAGTTTCCGAGTAACCAACGCTTTATCACGGCAAAGATAAGATTTAAATTGAAGGCTGGCAAGCTTGTGTATTTTTCATTGCAAACTTATGTACTTTCTTCTTGCAAAACACATTCTCCAACAGAACTAATCCCCATATCAAATGGATCCGGCATAAATAACACCAACAATATAGCAAATATGGTTCCAGAAATTGAAGCAGAAATAATCTTTCTTGATAGCATTGGACTTATTTCACT
>JARIBI010000206.1 GCA_029257435.1 Sporosarcina sp.
AAATTCAGTCATTCTATTTTTCCACCGTTATAACCAAACTTTTATGGTACACATGATGAACTACTAATTTACCCATATGTATAGAAAGGACATAAAAAAAGACACTGTAAAAGATACAGCCTCTAACCTATCTAATTCCTATATTATCCGCGAAATCTATCTCTATTTTATCATACTATTCAGCTTGGAGGCAGTGGAATGACCTTCTTGTAAAATACTGATACTGGTATATATTTATTAGATTTAGAATTAGAGAGTTTCATTCATTACTTCTCCAACACCTGCTTTGTTGCAATGGAAACAGAGGGATATGTCAACTAACAAATGATTTTGGATACGAAGCGCAAGCAACTGACCTGCAATTCTCGTAACCTCTAAAAAAAGGGTGAGCTTTTTCATCTATTGGGTGCTACGATTAAAACAAACGATGAAGCGCAATTCAGAATTCAATAGTTAAAAAAAGATTAAATTGCTTCTTCACATTCTATTGGGCAGGTGAAAAATATGAAATTCATACAATTAAAAGAAGTACTCAACAGTATCGCTAGTGGTGCAGCAGGAGACGTCTCGATTTACGCAACCACGCCTGACGGGGAGTTTGCCATACGGGAGAATGAAGTGAAACATTCCGCCAGTATTCTAAAAGTACCGGCGGCCATGGCATGTCTTGCGGCAGCGGACCGTGGAGAAATCGACTTAGACACCCTGTTAAAAATTGAAGAACCTGTCGGAGGATCTGGGGTATTAGCATACATGAGCGGGACTGAGCAAATAACGCTAAGGAATGCCCTGACTTTGTCCATCATTGTCTCCGATAATACAGCAGCAAATCTCATCATTGAACATGTCGGTCTCGAGCGTATCCAAAGTTTCTTCAAACGAGCCGGTGCCAAAGACTCGCAGCTGATACGGAAATTCATGGACTATGAAGCACGTGCCTGCGGATTGGAAAACGTTGCAACCGCAAAAGACATGGTCCAATTTCTTGCTTGCCTAGATCCAACAAGTGAAATTCTGTCCCTGACAAGCAAACAGCAATTGAAAACAATTATGCGCGACCAGCAGCTGATCGACAAGCTCCCTGCCTTTCAGCCGATTTTCGATGAAACGCTAATTATCGGAAACAAAACCGGCACGCTTCCCGGTGTCGAACACGACATCGCTTACTTTGAAAACGATGAAAAACTCGTCAACATCGCTGTACTTACGACAAATTGGGAACATAATTATGACGGCCAGCAAACAATTGCCCATATCGGAAAAGCAGTCATCCAATATGTCCAGGGAAACTTAAAAAGCATTAACTCATAAAATAACAATACTAGTGATTGGAGGAAATCAAAATCGTCTTTCAAGTTTATCGAGCGATACACATCTTTGTAACAGGTTTCATCGTCAT
>JARIBI010000085.1 GCA_029257435.1 Sporosarcina sp.
GACAAAGATCAAACAAATTCAGTCATTCACTATGCAATGCAAGATCAGTCATCTGTCATTCAAGTTTCTAAGGCTGATGCAAATCCAACATCATTAAATCTGACATTTTCATTGGAGGGAATATATAAAGATGAAAATACTTTCGCAGATATGAAAATCGTAGATGAAGAGGGTAATGAATATGGAGTAACTGGTTTTAGGATGAGTACAAAAAATAACAAAACAATTATTTCAACAAACTTCCAAACAACTTCTTATAACAATTCCAAAAAGCTAAAACTGATTATAGAAGGTGTTGGGGAAGTGGAACTATTCAAAGAATAGAAAAAAAAACAACTCCTGAATTATCCTGTTTTTAACAGAGATGATTTGGGAGTTATTTTTGATTGTCATATAATGATTATCGTGGGTAAGTATTCAATTAACGTAGGCTTTTGCGTTATAAGCGATATCGTCTATATCGCAAACAGGCCAATTTTCTGAGCTGGTGTTTGGTAAACAAATGTGATTAGTTAGAGGAGTTTTGAATGAAATATTTTGTAGATGATGACCATTGGGATGTATTGAGTTATGTAGAGGAATTAAAGAAACTATTACCGAGGTTTAATAAAGTGACATCGAATTTTTTAAAGAGACATTCATTCCATGATGGAAAGGTTGTTTCTCTTACTGTTTTAAACCAGGAAAACGGTATAACCAAGGATCCTACCACAATTAAAATGGTGATTGAGCAATATGAAGAGGGTGCGGGGGTATTTGAAATACAGTGGTTAAATGTTCGTAAGTTTTTAATGGACTTTGATATCACAAGAAATGTTTATGGCAATAAACCTAATGAAATTGTTTTCGGCGGAAGAAAAGGCCTCGATGAATGGGGCTATGATGAAATTTTACCGTTAAGTAAAAGAAAATTACAACATGAAATTTTATTGCATTCACAAACGAAAATAGTGATACATTGCTTGGACATTAAAATTAGAAAAATCAGGATTTGAATATAAGTTGGGTTTATTTCTGAATCAGGGGACGTTTGTTTAAGATCATAAGCCTAATTTCTCTAGCTTGTAAAAGAGAAATTAGGCTTTATTATTTATTTCTTGAGCGAAATAGCACTTGAAATGGGTGCAATTTAACTTTGAGAGTAACAACCATAGTTTCAACAACAGTGGCTTGTATGATTTTTTTAGAAATATTCTTTACTCAAATGATTTCTTTGATTTCATTAAAAACATACAGATAGTAATACTTACAAATGCCATTAACGCTAGTAATGGTATTGTTATAAACCCGAGCCAGTTTATATATTGAGAACTGCAAGGAACACCACTCACGCACGGCTTGATGCCTCCAAATCCGGGTATCTTCTGTTCTAAATAATGCATGAGCGATATGCTTCCTCCAATAAGTGCTAACGGAAGCACGAATTTCTTAACAGAACTGTCATTTTGGAATGTTCCAATCCCCAATATCAAAATTAGCGGGTACATGAAAATACGCTGATACCAACATAATTCACATGGAATAAACCCCTTAATTTCACTGAAGTACAAACTTCCAAACGTTGCAACTAATGAGACTACCCAAGCCCCATATAATAAAAATCCCTGCGGTTTAGAATCCTCTCTGGTTGTCTCCGCCATCAGTCTTTATTCTTAATCTCTTGAGCGATTGCTGACTGAATGGCGTCATAATCAAAGGGATCCTCCATCATTTTTCCGTTAATCACAATGGACGGAGTCATTGAAACTCCCGCTTCTTCCACTAAATCTTCATCGACTTTAACGCTTTCCATAGTAGCTTCCTGTTCCATATCTGTTTTCAACAAAGATTGATCAATCTCAGGATAATTACTTGCAATTTGCAGGATTTTTTCAGGGGTTACCCATAGTCCGTCATGATTTTCGTCAGGCTGTGCATCAAATAGCGCCTGATGGAATGCCCAATACGAATCCGGGTTCCGTTCATAAACGGATTCAGCGGCAATCGATGCTAAAATCGATTCTTCACCGTGGAATAATACGTTCACGAATGAAAATTTAACTTGACCCGTTTCGATATAATCATTTACTAACTCTGGATAAATTCGTTCTCCCCAAGTTTTACAAGAAGGGCATTTAAAATCACCAAATTCCACTATCGTTACAGGAGCATCTTTCTCTCCAAGTGACGGCTGTCCGGTGACATCGATTTGCTTTGCTTCTGTTGGCAACGATTCTTCTTTATTGCTGAATACAGCGACTGCGGCCAATATGACTACTACCACAAGCGTTAATATAACTATAAATTTCATATTTGAATTCTTATTCTGTGTCATCTAATACCTCTTCTCTCTTATTTTTCTATTGAACTATTGAATGCTTGCAATGAATCCTAAATATAGCGAAAGGGTACAGAACAACCCCGAGAAAAACGAAACAACCGCGGGTGCCTCTTTTTTGAAGCTGTAGAAGATCAGCCCTATGAAAATGATCGCCACTATGAAATACAGTATATTAATTGGATTTAACCCGAATTGCACATGCATGGAAGGATTAATATTTCCTGAATAAAAATAATCAAAGACTGCCGAAGGACCACTGCCACTAAGAGTTATCTCGATACTGTGAGGTGGTTCTTGCTGACCCAAGACCGCTGTCGAAACGAACGTAAAGAAAAGTAATACGCTTTCGAACTTCAACCACGGTATCGGATTGATTTGCTCTTGTCGTTTCAATTTTTGCCTAATCCAAAATCCATTAATACAAGCAAATAACAAAACAGGGATGATGGTCAAATGCTTCACTAATAAGGCTTGTCCATATGATAACATCCAAGCGTCCCCATACTCGTTTACATCGATGACCAATGTCATTAGAAATAATCCAGTTCCCATGATTGTGAGGAAACAACCAATTGCCAATGGTGTAAACCATTTTAAAAAAGAAAGCCAGTTCTCTTGATTTTTTGAATACCATCCAACAATTAGGAGGATACCTACCCAAATTGTAACTGCTAAAAAGTGTAACGAGTGGACAACGAATCCACTCCATTCAGTGAGGGAGGCTGCGTGACTTGCCCATCCCAATGCCAAGAGAAGAATTAAAGTAAAAGCAAGAGCTATACCAGCCAGTAACTTGCTTTTTAATACCGGGAACAACGAAACAAACAGGTAAAAAAATAGTGCAAGTATGACTGTGACATTCCAAGCCTTCCCTACTTCAAAACCACTAAGTACATTGTGCATCGTTAACACTAACCCGATATCTTCATAAAGAAACAAGATAATCCGTATTACAGGCGCAGCCGAAAAGAGAATGATACCTAATACAGAAAGTTGGATCAAGCGTTTAGGGATGCTTATTTGGGGTCTCAGCCGTTCCGGGATAAATTGAAGGATAAATGATCCCATTAATAGCGAAAAACAGAGATACAAAAGACTTTCAGAAATATAAATCCAACCCATTTACTTTTGCCTTCTTCCTATGATCCAGCCAAAAGTCCCCCCGGCTACCGTAAATAAAATAATAAGGATTACAACAAGAACATCATTCGATGCTATTTTTGATGAATCTTCCATTGACTGCTCTACAGGTTCATCTATTGTTTCTTCCTTTGGCACAACAGACGGTTCTTGTTTTGCTTCAATACCTGACGGCTCTTCTAATTCAACTTGACTTACTATGAATGAATAGGTTCCTTCGATAGGGTGTCCATCCGTACCAATAATCTTCCATTCCACTGTATATGTACCATTATCCAGCGGAGACACGAATCCTCCCGTCATAACATTTTCATTCACTTGAGTAGTACTGATGGTGATTTCCTCTCTATTCTCGTCAAAAACCTTCACTGTACTTGTCGATTCAATTTTCGTATTAAACTCCAATACAATTTCATAAACATCTTCAGTGATGTCTTCCCCTCCAGCCGGTGAGGAATTTGATAACCCGGTATGTGCAGAAACAGTGGTTGTACATGCGAACAACAACATTAATGTAGCACAAATAATCCTCTTCATTGCTCCTCTTCCTTTCGGTAGCGGTAAAAATAGCGTTGAATCAAAAAAATTGCAAAAAAAGCCACACACTAAACCGTTCAAAAAGTGGAATTGTTCACGACATCCACAGATAAAGACATTAGATTGACACACATATTAGTTATAGCTAATGTGATAATAACAAAACATATTAGTACTGTCTAATGTATAAGGGGCGATATTATGATTCAAGTAGATTTAGATCTTAAAGTGAAATTTTTACGAGCATTCGGAGATAAAACAAGGGTTCAAATATTAGAGTGCATCAAATATGATGAAAAGACCGTATCACAAATTGTTGATAGGTTAGACGGGAATCAGTCAAATATTTCGCAGCACTTAGCCTGTCTTAGGGGATGTGGAATCATTGAGGGAAGACAAGAGGGAAAATACGTCTACTATGGATTGAGAAATCATCAAATAAAAGAGTTGTTAGACACATTTGATCATGTACTTAGTCAAATTCAAGATGATGTTGCTTGTTGTGAAAACCATATAAGTTAAGGAGGTGCGAAAAATGGACAAAAAGTACTGTTCGACCAATTCAGAACCCCCAATAGTAGAGGAACCAACAAATTGCTGCAGTAGCAACCAAGATACTCAAATCGTAAAAAGCAAGGTGTTACGATAAGTTGTTGTAGCAGTAACACGATAGATTCAGGGATCGAAGAAAGATTCAATGTTTATGAAAGAAGAAAGTAAAGTAACGACTTGCTGCAACAGTAAAGAACTCAAAAAGGTCTCTATTGTTTCAGAAGATTGTTGTACTCAACCAAAAGAAATTCTAAATCCGGTTAATGTAAATCTCAATGCAGGAGTGAAAGAGTCAACACGACTATTGATAAGCATCTTGAAAAAATTACAACAACCTGCACCTTTTCAGTACTAACCATTTTGTTCAATTAACAGTATTAATTTGATAATTTTAATGAAGCGGGGAATCATACGCCTAAAGAGAAGTAGAGGTGTAAAAATGATTAGAACCCTTTCGCTTTTGTTGCTATTCTTCTGTTTAATGACCATATATGCAGTTGCCAACGATAAGCCCCGTCTTTATGAAGAGATGTATCCCGAAATTGGTTACAAATCTGTGGAGGGTGCATTGTATGATTTCGAACAGCACTTCAAACAAAAACTTAAACTGCCGCTTAGAGTTCCGCCTATAATCTTTACTCATCAATTCGGCAGGCTGAATGATTTAGAGGGTGACCTTAATGATTCATTTGAAGTGACATTTATTAATGACCAGTTATCTGAAAACCATTTCAAAATTGAGGTTCGGCCTGTTGCACATAAAATCGAGTTTAGTGACAAGGCCGTTTTAAAAACCTTTAAACTGGATAATGGAAATACAGCAAAGTATATGGAAAAACCGATTCCAGGTTTTAATTTACTAGAATTCGAACGAGACCGTTGGCAATATGTGTTCAGTATCGATAAAAAGGTTTCGGATAGGATTACGCCTGAAATTTTAGTTCGGATAGCAAATTCTATTGATTTCTAAATATGCTCTTCGACCACTTCGATGTTACTTACCAAAGCCTTTTGTTGGAAAGTTTCGAATGGAACGAAAAACAGCGGGTGACAACATTCCCGCAATAATTGGAGATGTAAAAAGAGCGAGTTGGGATTAGCTGCTAATCCCGACTCGCTCTCTTTTTTATCATTTACACACGTGCAACGGCTGTTTGGAAAAACTCGTCATACAGAGAACGGAGCACATCGGTTTCATCCTTTTTGTGAATACCGAACACTAAGCTGACTTCAGTGGACCCCTGGTTGATCATTTGAATGCTTGCGCCTGTTTTTGCGATTGCTGTTGCAGCACGCGCCGTCAAACCCGTTGTATCCCGCATACGTTCTCCGACAAGCACCACCATCGAGTAATCGCGGCGGAAGTACACATCATCTGCATCTAAATCTTCCTTCACACGGTGTAAAATACGGGCTTCCTTTTCTTCCGTCAAAAACGAATCACGAATTATAACAGACATATTGTCAATTCCCGAAGGCGTATGCTCAAATGGAATTTCTTCGTCCTCCAGAATCTGCAGCAAGCGCCGGCCAAAACCGATTTCCACGTTCATTAAGTATTTATCAACGAAAAGTGTTGAGAAGCCATCATCTGCAGCGATCCCGACAACTGGCTGTGAACCGCATTCACGTTCTTTCACAATCATCGTCCCGCGTACACGGGGGTTGTTTGTATTTTTAATGCACACCGGAATTGACCGCAAGAACGCAGGGCGCAATGCTTCGTCGTGGAATACTGTGAATCCTGCATACGAAAGCTCTCGCATTTCACGGTATGTCATTGTATGGATGGCACATGGCTGGTCAACCACGTTTGGATTTGCAGAAAACACCGAATCGACATCGGTGAAGTTTTCATACAGTTCAGCCCCGGTCGCCGCAGCGAGCAGAGAACCTGTAATATCTGAACCGCCCCGATTGAATGTGCGAAGTGTTCCGTCTTTTGTGTAACCGAAGAAACCTGGGAAGACGATAATCCCGCGTCTATTCCGTAATTCAGCAAGGAGTTCCTCACCTTCAGGAAGCGCCTGCACCCGCTGCGGACGTTCATTGACCAACAAACCGCCTTCTTTTGGACAGACATACGTCGCTTCCATGCCAATCGATTTCAAATACGCAGCAATGAGTTTCGCGTTGTTATCTTCACCGGACGCTTTTAGGCGATCCATGAATAGAATCGGATCTTCTTTGTCGAGCGAAAGTCGTTCACGTAAGTCTTTTTCAATTACAGTGTTCATCGAACCATCAAGACCAAGTTCCTCTGCAATCTCTTCATAGCGAGCAAGAACTTGTTGCAGTTCTGACTCGGCATCTTGGCCAATCAAGGCTCTTTCTGCAAGAAGAATGAGCAGATCCGTCACTTTGGTATCGTCACTGTGACGTTTGCCTGGAGCGGAAACGACAATAATTTTTCGGGATGAATCGGAAAGGATAATGTTTGCTACTTTTTTGATTTGTTGAGCCGATGCAACAGATGTTCCGCCAAATTTACAAACCTTCATTTAACCAGATCCAATCTTTAATTAATTGTGACTTGTGTGATATATTGAATAACAATAACATGATAGGGTTGTCCTGTGAAGACTTTATCTTTATACTGTCTCTATGGAAAGGACAATTGTTGTTTTATAGTGTACATAATAGCGAGGGGAATCGTCAATGAGAAAAGAAATCGGAATTGGATTATTAGGTTTTGGTGTTGTTGGAAGCGGCGTTGCGACGATTTTACACAAGCATCGCGAAGACTTGCAGCATAAGCTTGGTGTACCGGTACGCATTAAGCGTGTGCTGATAAAAAATAAAGAAAAAGTACGGGAAACCGAATTGCCGAAAGAAGCATTCACCGATCAGTTGGAAGACCTGCTGAATGATGATGCCATCGACTTCATCGTCGAAGTGTTTGGCGGGACGGACGATGCGAAAACAGCTATTGAACGTTCTTTAAAAGCAGGAAAAGGTGTCGTCACAGCCAATAAAGATGTAATGGCCGTATATGGGAAAGAATTACTTGCGTTAGCAGATGAAAACAGCTGTGACTTGTTTTACGAGGCGAGTGTAGGCGGTGGTATTCCACTAATCCGTACACTTGAGGATGGACTGGCGTCTGATCGGATATCATCACTTCTAGGCATCGTAAACGGAACGACGAACTTCATTCTCACAAAGATGAAGGAAGAAAAGAAGACATATGAAGATGCACTTGCTGAAGCTACAGCACTTGGCTACGCAGAATCAGATCCATCTGCTGATGTAGACGGGATTGACGCTGCCCGGAAAATGGCCATCCTCGCATCGCTTTCGTTTTCGTCTGAAGTGCAGCTGGATGATGTTTTTGTACGGGGCATGAGTGTCATTGAAGATGGGGACCTTGAGCTTGCAGAGCAATTCGGGTATACCATAAAAATGGCGGGATCAGCGAAGAAGGATGAAAACGGAATTGAAGTGGCGGTTGAGCCTGTTTTCGTGAAAAACGAACATCCTCTTGCTTCTGTTAACAACGAGTTCAACGCTGTATATGTTTACGGAGATGCGGTCGGAGAAACAATGTTTTATGGACCAGGTGCAGGCTCGCTGCCGACTGCGACATCTGTCACATCGGATATCGTAGCGGCTTGTCGAAATCTCTTGCTTGGTGTGAACGGAAAACGAATTCATTCTTATCAATATGAGCGCAAAGTAAAGTCGGATGAACAAAAGTTTGCCAGCTATTTTCACCGGATTTCTGTACAGGATGAAATTGGCGTACTATCTCGCTTATCTTCCATCTATAGCCACAATAAAGCGAGCTTAGCAACGGTGATTCAACATGCGGATCCAAAACGTGAAGATGCTGATTTAATCTTCATCACACATGCGATTTCGAGAGACCAGCATTTGAAAGTTATTGAAGAATTAAAAGTGGCGCCGGAAGTAAATTGCGTACTAAGCCACTATCGAGTAGAGGGGGACTGACCGATGAGACGATGGAATGGACTAATAGACGAATATCGGGAATGGCTTCCTGTATCGGAGCAAACACCGGATTTAACACTGCAGGAAGGCAATACACCACTCATTCACTTGAAAAACTTATCTGAACAGTGGGGTGTGAACTTATATGTGAAAACGGAAGGTGCCAATCCGACCGGATCGTTTAAAGACCGCGGCATGGTAATGGCCGTTGCCAAAGCGAAAGAAGAAGGCAAAACGACACTTATTTGTGCGTCCACAGGAAACACATCAGCGTCAGCTGCAGCTTACGGCGCACGCGCAGGGATGCGGACAATTGTCGTCATTCCGGAAGGTCGGATTGCACTTGGTAAATTGGCCCAAGCGAAGATGTACGGTGCAGAAATCCTAGAAATCGAAGGAAACTTTGACGAAGCGCTGCACATGGTGCGAGAAGCTGGGGGAGGCGATATTGCACTCGTCAATTCAGTCAATCCATACCGTTTGGAAGGCCAGAAGACAATTGCCTTTGAAACAATCGAACAACTCGGAAGCGTTCCGGACATTTTTGCGTTGCCTGTAGGAAACGCCGGTAATATTTCAGCTGCTTGGAAAGGCTTTACGGAGTATGCGGAGAAAAAAGGCGGGGACAAGCCACAATTATTAGGTGTACAAGCGGATGGTGCGGCACCCATTGTTTACGGTCGTGTGTTTGACCAGCCTGAAACAGTTGCGACTGCGATTCGTATCGGAAATCCAGCGAGCTGGCACTTGGCGGAAAATGCATTGTCAGAATCAGGCGGTCATATTTTAGCTGTGACAGACGAAGAGATTCTGGAAGCGTACAGTTTGCTTGCTGCGACAGATGGCGTGTTTGCAGAACCGGCTTCTTGCGCGACGATTGCTGGTTTGAAAAAGCGAATCGAAGCTGGAGAAATCGAGAAAGGAACGACAATTGTAGGTGTTTTGACGGGGAATGGATTGAAAGACCCTGAAACGGCAATTCGAGTTAATGATGGAAAGCCGTTCATGACACGTGCGGAATTTGAAGCATTCGCATCTGATTTACAAAAGGAGGCGAAGTAAATGGGCAATTCTCCATTTACCGTGACTGTACCCGCAACAACTGCCAATCTCGGACCAGGCTTCGACAGTATAGGCATGGCGCTGTCATTGTATATGACGGTAATTATAGAGCCGGCAGATCGATGGACAGTCGTCTATGAAGACGAAGAGATGAAGGGACTTCCAACGGATGAAGACAATCTAATCGTTCAGACAATCGGAAAAGTGGTGCGTCGCGCGGGTCGCGAAACAATGCCTTGCACGCTACGCGTGAAGTCTGACATCCCTTTAGGAAAAGGGCTCGGCAGCAGCGCAGCAGCAATTGCGGCGGGTGTAGAAATTGCGGACCAGCTGCATGATTTAAAAATGAATCAGAAAGAGAAGATGTGGTTCGGTGTCGGCATCGAAGGTCATGCAGATAATGTAACAGCAGCAATTGCTGGAGGTGTGACAATTTCTTTTTACGATCATACATCACTGGAAGTTATGAAGTTCGAGGCCCCGCCGATTGGAGGCGTTGTCCTCGTTCCGCCTGTGGAGATGAAAACTGACCACTCTCGTGGGCTTCTTCCGCATCAGTTAGATCATAGCAAAGCAACAGAAGGAAGTGCCGCGAGCAGTCTCATGGCGGCCGCCCTTGCAAAAGGGGAATGGTCACTCGTCGGGCGCATGATGGATCGCGATATCTTTCATGAGCCCTATCGAAAAAAGATGTTTCCTGACTTCGATGCAATCCGGGAAGTGAGTCATGCACATGGTGCTTACGGCATGACGCTGAGCGGTGCTGGGCCTTCGCTGTTCGTTGCAGTACATGCCGGCCGTGAAGAAGAGGCGGCGCGGCTCCTGGAAGAGAAATTCCCTTACTATAGATGCATTGCTGTCACTCCGGTTGCAAAAGGCGCAGCGGTAGAGGCATAACAAACAAACTAGGGAGTACATGTATTCTCTAGTTTGATTGTACTCTCTAATCACGAGGCATGCTTCCGTGATTCATGAATAGACCATGAAAAAAGCTGTCCATGATCAGGTTTCCCTTTTCATGAACAGCTTCTTTTCTATGTTATCGAAATAGAACTTATGTATGGAGGAGGTAGAGGGATTCGAACCCCCGCGGGTTTTGACACCCCTGTCGGTTTTCAAGACCGATCCCTTCAGCCGAACTTGGGTATACCTCCGTGTTAGACAAGTAATAATATATCAGGCATCTGAAAAGAAGTCAACAACTTTTAATGAAAAATTTCAGCGGCACGGAAAAAAGTGTGAAAGTTGATTTTTTGGCAAGCTACTCGTATAATTAAATTTGCCGTGCTAGGTGGGGAGGTAGCGGTGCCCTGTAACTTGCAATCCGCTCTAGCAAGACTGAATCCCTTTCCTGAGGCCGTCCGTATTGTAGGGTCTGCCTTTTGCACGTAGTGTTGACATTTGGGTCCCGCGCAATGCGAACCCACGAACCATGTCAGGTCCGGAAGGAAGCAGCATTAAGTGGAATTTCTCATGTGCCGCGGGGTCGCCTAAATCGAGCCAACGACAAGAGTAACGCTTATGTGCGGCGGTCAAAGGAAGGTGCACGGTGTACATAGCAAAAGCCTCTCATCCCACTGCGGATGAGGGGCTTTTGTATGTTTTAAAGCGATTTTTTCAAAACCTACACAGCTTGAATTCCGTAAAAAATTCAATAGAAAACGCTGCTCTCAAACAACGTCTTACCTGTTGTTTTGTGGTATACTAATAGGAATGAATGAAGCGAAAAGAAAGGGGAGCGGACGGTTGAGTTATCAAGCTTTTTACCGGGTATACCGGCCTCAGACATTCCACGAAATGTCAGGACAGCAACACGTAAAACAAACACTCCAAAATGCTCTCCTCCATAACAAAACGACCCATGCCTATTTGTTCTCAGGTCCCCGGGGAACCGGAAAGACGAGCGCTGCTAAAATTTTCGCTAAAGCACTGAACTGCGAAAATGGACCTGCGAAAGAACCGTGTAACGAATGTGAAACTTGCAGAACAATTACAGAAGGATCAAATACAGATGTCATTGAATTTGATGCAGCGTCCAATTCTCGTGTTGAAGAAATGCGCGACATCATTGAAAAGGTCCGATATGCACCGGCTTCATCCAAATATAAAGTCTATATTATCGATGAAGTGCATATGCTTTCCAATTCAGCCTTCAATGCGCTGTTAAAAACCTTGGAAGAACCACCCGCGCACGCGGTATTCATCTTAGCAACAACAGAGCCGCACAAACTGCCGCTCACAATTATTTCCCGCTGTCAGCGATTTGACTTCAAACCGATTACTGCCGCAGAAATTGTGGAGCGTATGACGCACGTTTTAAAAGATGCGGACATTGAAGCTGACGCCAGTGCACTAAAAGTAATCGCACAAGCGGCTTCAGGCGGGATGCGGGATGCGCTCAGCATGCTGGACCAAGTTGTCTCTTTCAGTGGAGATCGAGTCACTGCAGAAGAGGCGTTGCTTGTAACGGGATCTGTTGGGGAGGACATCTTCCATCAGCTCGCAGAAGCTTTACTGACAAAAGACGCAGGTGCTGCACTGACATTATTAAACCAGCTCATTGCAGAAGGGAAAGATGTTTCCCGTCTAGCAGAGGATTTAATAACATTCTTCCGTGATTTACTGTTATTGCGGACAGCGCCTGATCTTACAGACTTACTGGAAGTCATTTCGGGGGACGAACGCTTTGTTGCCTTGGCACAAGCGTTCGAGCCAGATACTTTATACGCCTATATCGATATCTTAGGGGTGACTCAGCAGGAAATGCGTTTCTCCAACCACGCGAAGGTGTATATTGAGTCTGCATTGTTGAAGATGGTACAAACGCGAGGTAGTTCTAATTCAGGAACGGGAAGTGCAGCTGCATCACCTGAACTCGAACAAAAAATTGCCGCATTAGAACGGATTGTTGGAGAATTGCAGCAACAACTTGCTAACGGTGGGGGACATGCTGCACAAGCGGGCGAGAAAGCACCAGCAGCACGCAAAAACTCTTCCAATAATGCGCGTGCATACAAGATTCCGACCGGCAAAGTCCATCAAGTGTTAAGTGCTGCAACTAAGCAGGACATTCAAGTGATTCGGGAAGAATGGGCACGCATGATGCAGACGATGCAGCGTTCACATTCCGCACTTCTTGAAGAAACAGAGCCGGTAGCAGCATCGGATAGTGCATTTGTGTTAAAATTCAAATATGAAATCCATTGTCTCATGGCGTCTGAAAACGCATCTCTCCGTTCAGGACTTGCGGAAGCGCTGCGACAGCAAACTGGTAAAGTCTACGACGTGGTTTACGTCCCTGAAGAGGGATGGCTTAAAGTTCGAGAGGATTTCATCCGCAAAAGCGGAGTGTCTAAGCAACAGTCGCAACCAGAAGGGAATGCCGCTGCTGGCGGCGAACCAACGGATGCTTCAGTGTCTGAAGAACCGCCGGCGTTCCTTGGAGGTGCGGAACTGACACAAGAGGATCCAATAGTATCAGAAGCAGAAAAATTGTTTGGTAAAGAATTTATTACCGTCCATGACGAGTAACTTAACTAAAAGAGGAGGAAATAAGAATGCGTGGTATGGGAAATATGCAAGGTATGATGAAGCAAATGCAAAAGATGCAAAAGCAAATGGGTGAGGCTCAAGAAAAATTAGGTGAAGAGCGCTTAGAAGGAGCAGCAGGCGGTGGTATGGTGAAAGTGATCGTATCAGGCGACAAAAAGGTTGTTGAGGTCATCGTGGATCCATCCGTAATTGATCCTGAAGATGCTGAAATGTTACAAGACCTTATCGTGATTGCAACGAACGACGCAATGGAAAAAGCAGAAGAATTAACGAACTCTACGATGGGACAATTCACGAAGGGATTGAACCTTCCAGGGATGTTCTAGGAGGCAAAATCATGCATTACCCTGAACCGATATCCAAACTGATTGACAGTTTTATGAAACTGCCAGGCATCGGCCCGAAAACTGCGGGCCGGCTGGCGTTTTTTGTGTTGAGTATGAAAGAAGATACTGTGCTCGACTTTGCGAAAGCATTGGTTGATGCCAAACGTAATCTAAGGTTTTGCTCTGTGTGCGGACATATTACCGACATCGATCCGTGTCACATTTGTCAGGATCAGTCACGAGACCGTACCCTGATCTGTGTCGTCCAGGATCCAAAAGACGTGATTGCCATGGAAAAAATGCGTGATTACAAAGGACTTTATCATGTACTGCATGGTGCGATTTCTCCTATGGATGGCGTAGGACCGGAGGATATTAACGTTCCTGACTTACTGAAACGTCTTCAAGACGAGGAAGTGGAAGAGCTGATTCTAGCAACCAACCCAACGATCGAAGGCGAAGCAACCGCTATGTACATTTCGCGTCTTGTAAAACCGTCGGGCATTCCAACGAGCCGAATTGCTCACGGGTTACCGGTTGGCGGAGATCTCGAGTATGCCGATGAAGTAACGCTCTCTAAAGCATTGGAAGGGCGGCGACAACTGTGAGACGGTCCGGGGGACTGTTTCGCAGGAAGAACAAGCTGAAGCGGGAATACGATGAAAAGTTACGGACATTGATGTTAGATACACGAGAAGAGTGGGAACAAGCGAAATCGATTGAAAAGTATGCAGATGATTTCGATCAGGAAGTTGTGATTCGAAAAAAAATTGCTGAAAGCAATCATTTCTATCTGTACAAAGAAGCTAAAATTAGAAATCTTGGTATTGAGTGAACTAAACAACGACTACTTTGCATAGACTGCTAATAGTCCATTGTAAAGGGGGCAACTTCTGCTATGAAAGTTGCTATAATTCTCGCACTCGGTGTTGTTCTGCTCTTCGTACTGCGTTTGACCAAGCCTCAACTGCAAACGGCGGCTGAAAAACTATCCATATTGTGGTTCCGCCTCGCATTTGCGTTCCTGATTCTGTTCATCATCAACATCGCTGGCGGTTTTGTTGGATTGTACGTGCCGATTAATATTGGATCAGGCTTTTTACTGGCAGTGCTTGGAATTCCGGGATTGGCGTCTTTACTCGTCCTGGCAGTTTTCTTGTAAAGATGGGTCATCGATAGACGCCTTCTCGTGAAGTCAGCCAATGTGTGCTGACTTTTTTTACATAGAAGTTGCAGCAAATTACTAAAGGAAGGAGGAGACATGAATGGATCATACAAAAAGACCTGTAGTGGAAGCGCTGCAAAAGTTTCTGGCAACACGGCCAGTATCGTTTCATGTACCTGGACATAAGCACGGGTTACTTTCTAAATTGCCCGAGGATCTGAAAGCTGCGCTCCGATACGATGTAACCGAATTGACGGGGCTGGATGATTTGCATGCACCCGCTGAAATGCTTGCACAAGCACAAAGGATGCTAGCGGATGTCTATGGCGCAGATCAGAGCTTTTTTCTTGTGAATGGCTCTACAGTCGGCAATCTTGCAATGATCCGCACGGTTTGTGCACCAGGCGATACAATACTCGTCCAGCGCAATGCGCACAAATCCGTATTCCATGCAATGGAGTTAGCAGGAGTGCAGGCTGTTCTGCTTACACCTGAGTGGGACGAAACAACTTGCACAGCAGGCGCTGTTTCGTCTGCAACTGTTAAAGAGGCACTAGAACGACACATGGATGCAAAAGGTGTAGTTGTGACGTACCCGACGTATTACGGAACAACAGGCAGTGACTTGCAGACGATTGTTGAATGTGCACACGAACGAGGGATACCAGTACTTGTAGATGAAGCCCACGGCGCACACTTTGTGATAGGAAGTCCATTTCCGTTATCTGCACTTGGCGCGGGAGCAGATATTGTCGTTCAATCGGCGCACAAAACATTATCGGCAATGACACAGGCTTCCTTTTTACACGTAAATTCAACGTTAGTGGATATCTACAAACTTACACATACACTTTCTATGCTGCAAACAAGCAGCCCCTCGTATTTACTGCTTGCATCCTTAGATGACGCGAGAGCAATGGTTGCGGGCTACTCAGAAGATGACAAACAGGCGTTTCTTGCATGGCGAAGTGAATTCGTCAGACAACTTAAGAAGGTGAAAGCGCTTGAAGTCATTGAGACAGAAGATCCGTTGAAAATTCTCCTTCGACAAAAAGAGGCATCTGGTTATACACTGCAGCATGCGTTGGAAGAAGCGGAAATTTATACAGAACTGGCAGACGAACGCCAAGTACTCTTTGTGCTTCCTTTGCTAACTGAAGGAACCGCGTATCCTATAGACCCCATTTGCAAAGCAGTCGATTCAGCAGTACAACAGTTGCAAAGTAGTACTGTAAAAGCACCTGAAAAGGATGAACCGCTTGAGGAAGAGCCGCGTAAGTTCTTCATTACAACGAGCAGCCAGTCAAAAAAAGATACGGAATGGGTTTCTGCAGAGTCGGCAATCGGGTGTCAAACAGCTGCAGCAATTATTCCATATCCACCTGGAATCCCGCTCGTCTTAAGTGGTGAGCATTTGAACCTGCATCAAATACAAGAGATTTGTCATATGACGGAGTCAGGCGCAAAGTTTCAAGGAGCAGTGCGAATAAATGGATCGGCAACGGAAATTGAAGTGTTGAGTGCACAAGGAGAAGATAGGAATGGCTAAAGGGATATTCATCACATTCGAAGGACCAGAAGGTGCAGGAAAGACAACGGTCATTAAGGAAGTTTATAACCGGTTGCAGCAGCAGGGAAAATACTCAGTTTTAACAAGAGAGCCTGGCGGAATCCGAATTGCAGAGAAGATCAGAACGATTATTTTAGATAATGACCATGAAGAAATGGATGGGCGTACAGAAGCGTTATTGTACGCAGCCGCGCGACGGCAGCATCTGACTGAAAAAGTTGTTCCCGCATTGGAAGATGGGGCAATTGTCTTGTGTGATCGTTTTGTGGATAGTTCTCTCGCGTACCAAGGATATGCAAGAGGTTTAGGCATCGACGAAGTTCTGTCGATAAATGAATTTGCAATTGATGGCCTCATGCCTGATCATACAATTTACTTTGACATATCCCCAGAAGTGGGGTTGGCAAGAATTGCAGCGAGCGGAGAACGGGAACAGAACCGTTTGGATAATGAAACACTGCAATTCCATAAAGACGTGGCGGAAGGATATCGCCTCTTACAAAAAATGTTTCCAAAACGGATTCAACCTATTGATGCCAGCGGTTCTGTAGAAGAAGTTACAGAAACTGTCTGGAAAACGGTTGCATCATTCATTTCTTGAGCCGTTTCATGATATAATAAAAGAAAGCGGAAAAGGAGAGATACCCCGTGAAACTTATAGTGGCTGTAGTACAAGACCAAGACAGTAATCGACTTTCATCAGCATTGACGAAAGGTGACTTCCGAGCAACGAAATTGGCAAGTACAGGCGGATTCTTGAAGTCAGGGAACACAACATTTTTAATCGGTACAGACGATAGTCTTGTCCCGAAAGCGTTGGACCTAATTCGAGACAACTGTCGTTCGCGTGATCAAATGGTGGCTCCCGTCTCACCAATGGGCGGAAATGCTGACTCCTATATTCCATATCCAGTTGAAGTTGAAGTCGGTGGTGCAACAGTATTTGTTCTGCCAATCGAACAATTCCGCCATTTCTGATTCATATCGGAGTGATTAGTAATGAAAGTAAATAATGAATATCGCGCAGGTCTTGATAAATTACGGAATGACCCCCTGAAATCTCCTCAAGGAGGGGAGCGTTTTGGTCAAATGGTTCAAAAACAAGAATCACGCCTGCATGGAGAACAGATTACTCGTCTGCTAGGCGATATATCCAGCGCAGGTGACCGGCTTGCCCGGTCCCGTAATTTACGGGATATGGCTAAATTTAAAATGCTTGTCAAACGTTTTCTTAAAGAGTCTGTTGAAACCGGTCTCGGACTGAAACAGTCACATACGTGGAACCAGTACGGAGAAGGACGGCGGCTGAAAATTGTTGAAACAATTGACCAAAAGCTAATCGAATTGGCAGAGCAATTGCTTCAAGATGAAGAGTCTTCCATGGATCTTCTCGCTAAAATTGGTGAAATCAAAGGACTTCTCATCAATCTATATACATGAGGGCGTTTTCTGATACATAAGAAAACGTCTTTTTTATACGAAAGGGGGCAGTAACATGGATAATCAGTTGAGCAGTAGAATTGCTTCCGAACAGCCGGCGGTCGCTGCCAGGTTCAGTGCTGCCTACCGAAATCACCGTATTGGGCATGCTTATATATTCGATGGTGAAAAAGGAATTGGTAAACACGAAGCAGCGTTATACTTTGCACAGTTATTATTGTGTGAGCAGCCAATCGAAAATGTTCCATGTGGAACATGCAGCGCCTGCAAACGTGCTGCTTCAGGAAATCACCCAAACATCTTAACGATTGAACCGGATGGTCAAGATATAAAAAAGGATCAAATGGCAGGATTACTCTCGGTTATGACGAAAAAGGGATATGAGAGTGGACGCCGTATCTATATGATAGACCAAGCTCATCGCATGAACACCGCAGCTGCCAACGCGCTGCTCAAGTTTTTGGAAGAACCGGAAGGCGATGTGACTGCAATATTACTGACAGATGCCTATCATATGGTATTACCTACGATTCAGTCCAGATGTCAGCGCATTTCTTTCCTTCCGCCACAACGTGAACAGCTGCTGGAAACCCTTAAAGCTGAAGGGATCTCTCCATCACTTGCAGCTACGGTGACTTCACTTACAGCAGATTCAGTCCGTGCTGCAGAACTTGCGGCGGACGATCAGTTTGTAAGTTTACGAAAAACAGTGGTAAAATTAGTTCAAGCCATCGATCATCACGTATCGGATGCATTATTACTGATCCAGTCTGAATGGGCTCCTTTTTTGAAAGAAAAAGAAGACACTGAGATGGGACTGGACTTGCTTCTATACATGTACCGTGATATTGTGGCGAAGAAAGCGGGACTGTCTGCAACACCCGCATACCCGGATTTAGATGAATTCATAACAAGTCTAGCAATGAAAATGACTTATGATCAGCTGTCCTCAATTTTGGAATCCGTTTTGCAGGCAAAAAAGCAATTGCATCGCAATATGCACCGTACGCTTTTAATGGAGCAATTGGTGCTCAGTATGCAGGAGGGGTTATTCGTTGTATAACGTTGCAGGAATTCGCTTTAAAAAGGCGGGTAAAATACATTATTTTGACCCAATGGATTATGACTTGAGAGTAGACGATTATGTAATCGTTGAATCTGCACGTGGCACAGAGTATGGGAAAGTGGTTAGTATGATGGTGGACATGGATGGTTCTGATTTAGTTCTGCCGTTAAAGAAAGTTATCCGTCCCGCTAGCACAGAGGACATGGATAAGGTGGAAGAGAACCAACTCGACGCTGAAAAAGCATTCACTACATGTGACGCAAAAATCCAAGAGCACAAACTAGATATGAAACTTGTCGATGTGGAATATACATTTGATCGTAATAAAGTGATTTTCTATTTTACAGCTGAAGGGCGGGTCGATTTCAGAAACTTGGTGAAAGACTTAGCATCCATTTTCAGAACGAGAATCGAGCTGCGCCAAATAGGTGTCAGAGATGAAGCTAAAATGCTTGGCGGAATTGGCCCTTGCGGCAGAATGCTCTGTTGTTCTACATTCCTGGGCGATTTTGAACCAGTTTCTATTAAGATGGCAAAAGACCAGAATCTATCACTAAACCCTTCCAAGATCTCAGGGTTATGCGGAAGATTGATGTGCTGTCTAAAATACGAGAATGACGAGTATGAGGAAGCGAAAGCACTTATGCCTGATATTGGTTCACGTATTGAAACTCCAGATGGACCAGGAAAGGTCGTCGGTCTAAACTTGCTGGAACGTTTGTTGAAAGTGAAATTAACCGATCAGGACCAAACACTTGAATATGCTTGGGAAGAACTGTCGAAGAAGACGGGACAGCCCGTCAATTGATGAAGTGATGAGGTGACAAAGTTGAAAGAAGGGAACTTTCTCGATAAGGTAATCGAATACGAACAACAACTCGACTCTATGCATAAGCAATTCCGTGAAATAATCGGTTTTGTTGCCAAGATGACGGAAGAAAACCATTCACTTCAACTTGAGAATCATCATCTGCGCGCACGTTTAGACGAGTTGGATTTACAAGCTGCTGCTGACAAAAAAACCGCAGAACGATCGCAACGGGCAGACGTTGGCGAAGGCGTAGACAATTTGGCTCGCATTTATAATGAGGGATTCCACGTATGCAATGTCCATTATGGAAGCACGCGTAAAGGTGAGGATTGCCTGTTTTGTCTCTCGTTTCTAAGTAAACAAAATTTGTGAATTTTAGCCGATCCCTATCTTTCTAGGTGTCGGCTTTTCTATATATTGAAGTAACTATTATTTATTAAAGGAGTACCTGATGGAACTAATCGAATTACGGGGTGACGAACGCCTCGATTACTTACTTGCTGAAGACTTGCGTATTATCCAAAGTCCCTCTGTTTTCTCATTTTCTTTAGATGCCGTACTGCTGGCCCGATTTGCGTACATGCCGATTCGACGTGGAAAGGTTGTGGACTTGTGTGCTGGAAATGGGGCAATTCCTCTGTTCTTAAGTGCTCGAACTTCAGCCGATATTATAGCCGTGGAGTTGCAGGAACAACTCGCTGATATGGCAAGTCGCAGTATTGCTTATAATCAGCTGGACCAGCAAATTACAATGCTTTGCGATGATGTCATCGGCATCGCCGCAAAAATTGGATTTGACCAATATGATGTCGTGACATGCAATCCACCTTACTTCAAAGCGTATGAAAATAGTGAACAAAATCAAAAAGAACCACTGACAATTGCACGGCACGAAGTAAAATTGACGCTGGACCAGGCGGTGCGTTCGGCAAGTGAGTTACTGAAGCAAGGCGGGAAGGCAGCATTTGTCCATCGTCCGGGAAGATTATTGGATATCATCACGTCGATGAGGGCGAATCGGTTGGAGCCGAAGCGTATACAATTTGTTTATCCGAAAGAAGGAAAAGAAGCAAATACGCTGCTAATTGAAGGAAGCAAAGATGGAAAGCCTGATTTGAAAATACTTCCCCCGTTATATGTCTATCAATCAGACGGTACGTATACTGAAGAAGTGAGGCAGTTATTGTATGGAACAGAAGAATGATCACCTGTTTTACGTACTTGAATGTAAGGACGGTTCTTATTACGGGGGATACACGACGGATTTAGATCGAAGGGTTGCCGCGCATAACTCAGGTAAAGGGGCAAAATACACGCGGGCAAGAAGGCCTGTTCGGTGTATTCATCATGAAAATTTTGAAACAAAGCGGGAAGCGATGCAAGCGGAGTATCGCTTCAAACAGTTGACGCGACCCGCGAAAGAACGGTATTTGAAACTGGAGGAGGCAGACGAATGATCACACAAAAAAGCGCAGAATGTGTAAACGGCGTCCTATATTTAGTCGGTACACCAATTGGGAATTTAGAGGATATGAGTTATCGGGCAATCCGCATTTTAAAAGAGGCAGATATGATTGCAGCCGAGGATACGAGGAACACAGTGAAGTTGTCCAATCACTTTGAAATCGATACGCCATTCATGAGTTACCATGAGCACAATCTGGAAGCAGGCGGAAGAAAAATATTAGAACTGCTGGCGGAAGGGAAGACCGTTGCGCTTGTAAGCGATGCTGGGATGCCTTGTATTTCAGATCCCGGGGCTGATATTGCAGAAAAGGCGATTGCAGAGGGATATGCAGTTGTACCTGTACCAGGACCCAATGCTGCAATTAGTGCTCTCGTCGCGTCAGGAATTCCAGCGCAGCCGTTTTTATTTTTTGGATTTTTAGATAGACAAAAGAAAAAACGCCGCCTTCAGCTGGAGTCGCTGCAGAACCGCCAAGAAACTTTGCTTTTCTACGAGGCACCGCATCGATTGAAGGAAACGTTGCGTGCATTGAAAGAACAATTTGGACCAGACCGCAGAATCACACTCGCTAGAGAACTGACGAAACGATACGAAGAGTTTGTAAGAGGCACAATTGAAGAGGCGCTTACTTGGTCGGAGTCCACTGAAATTCGTGGAGAGTTTTGCATAGTTGTAGAAGGTATCGATGAGCTGGAAGTTGTGGTTGAAGAAGAGTGGTGGAGTTCGCTAACTTCGGTTGAACACGTTGAACAATTGATGGAACAAAAAGGGTATACCTCAAAAGAGGCAATCCGTGAAGCCGCAGCAGATCGGGGTGTCACAAAACGCGAAGTGTACCAAGCGTATCATGTAGAGTGAAAAAATAACATCTGGCTTTTTTAAAAAGCCGGATGTTATTGAAATAAAATTATTAAATCAAGACATTTTGTCTTCAATTTCAGCGATTAGCTGCTTAGCACCTTCAGGACTGAGGATTAATTTACCATCGATCAATGTTAAATTGTCATCTGACACTTCTCCAGTAACTGAACATGTCATATTAGGCATGTATTTCTTCAAGATGATTTTATCATCATCCACATAGATTTCCAGCGCGTCTTTTTGAGCTATGCCGAGTGTCCGACGCAGTTCGATGGGGATAACTACACGGCCGAGTTCGTCGACCTTACGTACGATTCCAGTAGATTTCATAGCGGATTTCCTCCTAAAAGATAATAGTGATTCGTCAGATTTCGACATTTTTCTCTTGTCTGTCTATTATCATACCAAGTCTTCCATTTAACGTCAATAGAGAAGAACGGAAACTATGCAATGAATAATAGATACATGAAAAACGCACATAATGATGAATGATAGTTGCAGATTCTAGATAGAAAGAACGTGTTTTACATAAATTTTTCAAAAAATTAAAAAGAGGTTGACTTCCCGTGTTAGTCACTTTATAGTTAGGAACAATTCTTGCGACAATCGAATAGCAATACATCACTTTCTTATCCAGAGAGATCGAGGGGCAGGCCCTATGACATCTCGGCAGCGGGTTCATTACACGTGAACACTGTGCCAATTCCTGCAAATGCGTCATGCATTTGGAAGATGAGAACTGAGATGGTTTCACTTAACATTGAAGCCCTCTTTTTTCTCGTTTAATAGAGAAAAAAGTGGGCTTTTTCCGTTCAATCAAAAGAAAGTTCGATGACTGCGCTCATTGCTGCACAGAATGATTTCACTAAGAAATGGAGGATTCAGCGTGATTGAATTTAAACAAGCAACTAAAATATTTCAAATCGGGAAGCGGGAAGTAACGGCTGTTAATAATGTGAGTTTGTCCGTTGCACAAGGGGAGATTTTTGGCATCATCGGGTTTAGCGGCGCGGGAAAAAGCACATTATTGCGTCTCGTTAATATGCTGGAGCGTCCAACCACTGGCTCAATTCGAGTCCAAGGTGTAGATCTCGCCTCTCTTTCTCAAAAAGATCTCAGAAAGCTTAGGCGTCGAATCGGAATGATCTTTCAGAACTTTAATTTGTTTACATCCCGCACGGTTGCAGGAAATGCAGCATACCCGCTTAAACTTGGGGGTCTACCTAAAAAAGAAATATCTGCGCGGGTGGCAGAACTATTGGAATTTGTTGGACTGTCTGATAAAGCGAATGATTACCCCGAACAACTTTCAGGCGGTCAAAAGCAGCGCGTAGGAATTGCAAGAGCATTGGCAACTTCGCCAGATATATTGATTTGCGATGAGGCAACGTCCGCCTTAGACCCAGATACGACAGCCGATATTCTAAAACTTTTAAAAAAAGTGAACAAGGAATTGGGAATCACGATTTTATTGATCACACACGAGATGCATGTTATTCAAGAAATATGTGATCGTGTCGCTGTGATGGAGGATGGAGAAGTAATTGAGACAGGGTCTGTATTCGACAAATTTACTAATCCGCAGCATCCGACTACGCAGCGTTTCATTCAATCGGTACAGCAGGACCTTCCCTCTGATACATTGCTTCAAGAGTGGCGTGCAAAGGGAGGTAGAAAACTGTATCGGGTCATTTTTAAAGGAGAGAAAGCCAGTGATCCAGTTCTTTCAAGGCTCACACAGCAATTTGGAGTGAATTTCAATATTGTGTATGGCTCCATTCGTGAACTGCAAGAGAAGTTTTTCGGGAATTTGTTAGTTTCATTTGATGGGGATGAGCATTCAGTAGATTTGCTGCTTGCTGCATTGAAAAAAACCGTGGAAATTGAGGAGGTTGCTGTATATGAAAGTTGATTGGACCACATTTTGGCCTAGAATTATAGAGTCTACGGGCGAGACGGTTCTAATGGTCATTGCAACGCTCATCTTTGGCTCGATTTTGGGAATCAGTATCGGTTTACTGCTTTACGTAACGAGAAAAGGAAACATTTTAGAGAAGCAATGGGTGTTTCAAACGTTGAATATCCTTATCAATATCATACGTCCGATTCCCTTCATCATATTTCTTGTTGCATTAAGTCCTGTTACACGAGCGGTTGTAGGTTCCACAATCGGAACGTGGGCAGCAATCTTTCCAATGACAATCGCAGCCTCATTTGGAATCGCCAGGATTGTAGAAAATAATTTAGTCGGAATAGAACCCGGCGTGGTAGAAGCAGCTAAAGCAATGGGGGCGAGCCCTTTGCAAATCATTTTTACAGTTCTCATACCGGAGGCTCTTGGTCCTCTGATCCTTGGTTTGACATTCGTAACGATTAGTTTGATAGATTTCTCTGCAATGGCCGGTACTGTTGGCGGGGGAGGATTGGGACACGTCGCTATGACATACGGATATCAGCGTTTCGATGGAAGTGTCATGCTGGTTACAGTGGTGATTCTGATAATCCTTGTCCAAGTAGCTCAATGGATAGGAAACACGTTTTCAAGAAGAGTGATGAGACGCTAGCTTGTTAATTAACACACACATGGAGGAGATTATGAAATGAAAAAAGCACTTGTCTATTTAGGAACTGTCTTACTTTTACTGACGCTCGGAGCTTGCAGCCAAAAGACATCGGGAGAAGAAAGCGATTCGAAAAAAGTGAGAATTGGTGTGACAGGATCAGACGGTGAGGTATGGCCGATCCTTAAAGAGAAAGCTAAAGCAGAAGGAATTGAAATTGAACTCATCGAGTTTGCCGATTACACATTACCGAACCAAGCACTGGCAAATGAAGATATTGACCTGAACTCCTTCCAACACATTGCATTCTTAAGTCAGTTCACAAAAGAAAATAATGCAGACTTAACACCAATTGGTGCAACACTCATTGCACCGATGGGGATTTACTCAGAAAAGTTGAAGTCTATTGAAGATATTGAAGATGGAGCACGTATCGCAATTCCAGATGATCCATCTAACCAGGCACGTGCTTTGAAGTTACTGGAATCGGCTGGCCTGATTAAACTGGCAGATAATTTTGGATTATTCGGTGATCCATCAAAGATTGTCAAAAATCCTAAAAACCTCGACATTTATCCAATAGTAGCTCAGCAAACTCCACGCGTATTGCCGGACGTTGCGGCTTCCATCATTAATAATGGAGTCGCAGGGCAAGCAGGATTTGATCCGGTGAAAGATCCTATCTATTTAGAAGACAGCGATGACGACAATACATTGCCCTATGTCAACATCTTTGCAACGAGAACTGCGGATGAAAACAATGAAACGTATATACGGATTGTCGAATTGTATCACGATGAAGACGTGAAAAAAGCGGTTGAGGCAGATACAAATGGCGGCTCTTTCGTAGTTGATATTTCTAAGGAAGAATTACTGAACGTCTATAAAGGACTATAAGGGAGGAAAACTATTATGAGCACAATTATTTCTAATCGAGATGTTATTTTAAATTCCATTGAATCGAACCGGGATCTATACATTCAAACGAGTCAAGAAATCCATGCAACTCCCGAAATCGGAAACCAGGAATTCTTTGCAAGCAAGAAGCATGTTGAGCTATTAAAAAGTGAAGGGTTTGAGGTTACAACAGCAGTTGCAGGTCATGAAACATCGTTTTACGCAGTGAAAGACAGTGGAATTCCAGGGCCGACTATCGCGTACCTTGCCGAGTATGATGCCCTTCCAGGATTAGGCCACGCATGTGGTCACAATATTATTGGCACAACTAGTGTTGCTGCCGGTATTGCTTGTTCCAAAATACTATCCGAGAGTGGAGGAAGGATCATTGTGCTGGGCACGCCTGCTGAAGAAGGCGGTCCGAACGGCAGTGCAAAAGGCAGTTTTGTCAGACACGGCTACTTAAAAGGTGTCGACACAGCACTTATGATTCATCCATCCGGGAAAACAGCATTGACGAGTGAGACACTAGCTGTTGACCCGCTAGATTTCCACTTCTATGGAAAGCCTGCACATGCGTCAGGATCACCTGAAAAAGGTATCAATGCATTGGACTCGGTTATTCAACTCTTTACGGGTATCAATGCACTCCGCCAGCAGCTCCCGTCGGACGTGAGAATTCACGGCATCATTACACACGGGGGAGATGCTCCTAATATAATCCCGGAATATGCGTCCGCACGATTTTTCATCCGGGCGGATACATGGGCAAAAACCGAAGAAACTTCTGCTAAGGTTCGAGCTATAGCTGAAGGTGCAGCGCTCGCAACCGGAGCTAAAATTGACATAAAACGATTCCAAAATGAAGTAAAAGATTTTGTGTTGAACTCTGTATTAGACGCGACTTTGCTCGAAGAATTAGAAGCGGCTGGTGAAATCGTGCATACAGAAAAGAGAACGGGCAAAGGATCTACGGATGCTGGAAACATTAGCTACGAAGTCCCGACTGCGCATCCTTATATAAAGATTGGCCCAGATGACTTGGTTGCCCATACGGATGAATTTAGAGAAGCCGCAAAGTCATCCGTTGGTGATGAAGCACTTATCACAGGGGCGAAGGTGCTGGCGTCAACTGGTTATAGACTGCTGACAGACGCTGAGCTGTTGCATCGTGTGAAAAAAGAATACGAAAAAAGTTTAGATGAGAAAAGGTAAGATTAGGAATATGAAATTCTTCTAATATATTATCTTAAACGTAACAAACAGCTTATACTTCCTGACTATGGGGAAGTATAAGCTGTTTTTAACTTGGAGATAGTTATATTATAGAAGTAAAGTGGAATTTGATGCTGACTTCGATAAAGAATTAGTCATCCACGTTACCCGAGAACTATAGTTAAAAGAATAGTATTTTAAAAACACCATAACTTTTAGTGCAGATAAGATCTTTTGTGAAATCGATCTAATCATTACACACCTCACCGTAGCTAAATTATCAGAAGTTCGATAAAATGAGGTAATCGATAAGGGTACAGGAGGAATTGCAGTGGCTGAACAGAAAAAAACATTTTATATTACAACACCGATTTATTATCCAAGTGGTAAATTCCATATCGGCACGGCGTATACAACAGTCGCTTCCGATGCGATGGCACGATACAAGCGTCTTCGTGGATACGATGTTCGATTTCTGACGGGAATGGACGAGCACGGACAAAAGATTCAAGAAAAAGCAGAAGAAGCCGGCCGCCCTCCTCAGGAATACGTCAACGATATTGCGGACTATGCAAAACGCATATGGAAGCTGATGGACATTACGTACGATGACTTCATTCAAACGACTGAAGAGCGTCATAAAAATGCGGTCCAGAAGATTTTCCAAAAGTTTCTCGATAATGGAGATATCTATAAAGGGGAATATGAAGGGTGGAAGTGTATTCCTTGCGAATCCTATTTCACTGAAGCACAGCTGGTAGATGGAAATTGTCCGGACTGCGGACGTCCAGTGGAGCGTGTCGCTGAAGAATCTTACTTCTTTAATATGAAGAAATATTCAGATCGCCTTCTTCAATATTACGAAGATAATCCGGGATTCATCGAGCCGGAATCACGTAAAAATGAAATGATCAATAATTTCATTAAACCGGGTCTGGAAGACTTATCCATGTCTCGCGTTTCCTTCGACTGGGGCATTAAAGTTCCGGGAGATCCGAAGCATGTCATATACGTTTGGGTGGATGCCTTAACGAATTACATTACTTCACTTGGCTACTTGTCAGATGACGACTCATTATTTAACAAATACTGGCCAGCTGACGTGCAAGTAGTTGGTAAAGATATCGTTCGTTTCCACACGATTTACTGGCCGATTTTCTTGATGGCGTTAGACTTGCCGCTGCCGAAGAAAGTCTTTGCACATGGGTTCATTATGATGAAGGATGGTAAAATGTCCAAGTCTAAAGGAAATGTTGTCTATCCAGACATGCTCGTTGAACGTTTTGGTTTGGACGCAACTCGTTACTTCCTATTGCGTGAACTTCCGTTTGGTCAAGATGGAACATTTTCTCCCGAATCATTCGTTGAACGCACGAATTATGATTTAGCGAATGACTTAGGAAACTTGTTGAACCGTTCTGTTTCGATGATCAACAAATACTTTGATGGTATTGTGCCTGTAGAACTTGCAGAGTCAACGGAATTCGATGAAAGTTTACGAGCAATAATGACATCGACTGTGCAAAAGTATGAAGAGTCTCTTGAGAAAATGCAGTTCAGTATCGTTCTTTCAGAGCTATGGACACTGGTATCACGGACAAATAAATATATTGACGAAACAGCGCCTTGGGTTCTTGCAAAAGAAGAAGCAGATCGCGGAAAACTGGCGTCAGTAATGGTCCACTTAGTCCAGTCATTACGACATATTGCCGTTATGCTGCAGCCGTTCATGCCTGAGTCTCCTAAGAAGATTATAGAACAACTTGGATTGGATGAATCACGATTGGCTTGGGATACATTAGGCGATTTTAATACCATTCCAGGAAATACAAAAGTGATTGAAAAGGGCGTACCAATCTTCCCTAGACTGGAAAACGACGTTGAAATTCAATATATCAAAGAACAAATGGCGATTACGGCTCCGAAAGAGTCTGAAAAAGAAGCACCTAAAAAGGAACTTGCGGAAGAAGAGTCATCAGAAATTACAATAGACGCATTTAATGCGATCGATTTACGTATAGCGACTGTCACCGCATGCGAAAAAATTCCGAAGGCAGATAAGTTATTAAAGCTGCAGGTTGACTTGGGATATGAGCAGCGACAAGTCGTTTCAGGTATTGCTGAACATTACACACCTGACCAATTGGTTGGACAAAAGGTAATTGTTGTAGCCAATTTGAAACCCGTTAAATTGCGCGGAGAATTGTCTCAAGGGATGATCTTAGCGGGGACATCAAACGGCGTTCTGAAACTTGCGACTGCAGACGCATCTCTTGCAAATGGATCACGAGTGAAATAATATAGGGCAGCGGCTTTCTTCGGAGAGCCGCTGTTGTCTTTTTGTTTGTAACCGTTTTGTAATGTAATTGCGATGTTTATGTAAAGAGAGGGAAGTACACTATATCTTATGTGAGGCGAATGAAATGTTAATAGACACACATGTGCATTTAAATGATGATCAGTATGAAGACGATATAGAACAAGTTATTCAGCGAGCGCTTGATACAGGAATTGAGCGAATGGTCGTTGTTGGATTTGATCGGCCAACGATTACAAGAGCCATGGAACTTGCAGAAATGCATAGCTTTATATACGCAGTAGTCGGGTGGCATCCGGTTGATGCAATTGACTGTACAGAAGAAGATCTTCAATGGATCGAAGAACTGGCAGCCCATCCGAAAGTTGTTGGAATTGGTGAAACCGGACTCGATTATCATTGGGATAAGTCACCGAAAGAAGTTCAGCAAGACTTGTTTCGAAAGCAAATACGACTAGCTCAAAAAGTGAAATTACCTGTTATCATTCATAATCGTGATGCAACAGCAGATGTCGTAAGAATTTTGCAAGAGGAAGAAGCAGAAATTACGGGCGGTATTATGCATTGCTTTAGTGGAAGTGTAGAAACTGCTAAACAATGTATTGATATGAACTTTATGATCTCTCTTGGCGGACCCGTCACATTTAAAAATGCTAAGATGCCAAAACAAGTTGCAACTGAGATTCCGTTAGAATATCTGCTTGTAGAAACAGACGCACCATATCTTGCCCCGCATCCGCATCGCGGCAAAAGAAACGAACCTGCATTTGTTGCGCTTGTGGCAGAACAAATCGCGGAACTAAAGGGAATATCACTCGAAGAAGTGGCTAAAACGACTACACAAAACGCTATGAAACTATTTTCCATCGACTGACTCAAGTGCCGGAAGAATTGCCCATTCCTGGATAGAAGGGGACTTCCGGCATTCCTATGCAGGAAAGTTAGATCGGTTGACAGCGAGAAATTGAGCCTATATAATCAGCCGAGTGAATAAGGAGGAGAATTTTTCATGACGAAACGAACCATGGGAAACCTATTCTTTCAATCATTGAGGTTTAAGAAAATCGCAGCAGGAACAGCAATACTAGCAATATTTGTTACTGTTCTTTCTCTTGTCGTATATGAAGGTACGAAGAAAAGCATCTTGCTAGAAGCAGATGGCGAAATATTGGAGTTAAAAACACACGCAAAAACAGTCGAAGACGTACTGGCGCAGCGTGATATAGAGATTGGGTCACACGACACAGTCTCACCCTCAGCTACAACATCTGTAAAAGATGGTATGACGATTGATTGGAAGCAGGCAAACCCCGTTGCAATAAATATGAATAATGACAAGACGACCATTTGGACAACGAAGTCTACGGTTAAAGATGTACTGACAGAAGCTGGTGTAGAATTGGACGAGCATGATTCAGTTGAACCAAGTCTAGATAGTCATGTCGATAAGAAAAGTGAAATCACGATTGATAAAGCTTTTCAAGTTACGTTGAAAGATGGTAAAAAGTCTACAAAAGTGTGGTCCACTTCGACTACGGTCGCTGACCTTTTAAAGAACGAAAACATCCAATTGAGTGAGTTGGATCGAGTAGAGAGCAACAAGGAGCAAGTATTGCTGCCGAAATCTGTTGTGTCGATTGTTCGTGTGGAAAAGGTCACCGATGTAGTGGAAGAGACGACGGATTTTGACGTGAAAACACGTACTGACGATAGTTTACTGAAGGGACGAGAAAAAATCGTCCAAGAAGGTGAAAGCGGGAAAGTCAGAAAGAGATTCGAAATCGTCAAAGAAAACGGAAAAGAAGTCTCGCGAATGCTTATCCGCGAGCATGTTGTCTCGCATCCTAAAGCTAAAGTAGTCGCAGTAGGTTCAAAAGTGGCGATTGCAAGTGCATCACCAAAAGCTTCTGCTGTTAAGACTGCATCATCTAAAAAGACGAATGTTTCACGTGGAAACGGAAATGAGTCTGGAAAAGTGATGTACATGAACGCAACAGCTTACACAGCTCATTGCACAGGTTGCAGTGGTATTACAGCTACTGGTATTAACTTGAGTGCTAATCCGAACTTGAAGGTTATTGCAGTAGATCCAAGCGTAATTCCACTAGGTTCAAAAGTATGGGTGGAGGGCTATGGTTATGCAGTTGCAGGCGATACTGGCGGTGCTATTAAAGGCAATCGTATTGACTTGCACGTACCAAATGACGCTACTGCTAGAAAGTTTGGTAGACGCCAAGTGAAAATTAAAGTGTTGAACTGATAGAACTTCGCACAGTCATTATAAGCAGTATGAAACAATCCGCATGGCTCAATTTTAGCCATGCGGATTGTTGCGGTCATAGACGTATTCTGTACAACAGCACGTACAGCCGTTAGAATTAAGGGAGAATTGTTTCAGGAAATTATTCATCAGAAACAGAAATCTAAAGCATGCATCAACATACCTTGCAGGAAAGAGGAATACAGTGAATATAAAAGAAGTCATCGTAGTTGAAGGGAAGTCCGATACGATTGCGATCCAACGGGCAACTGGTGCTGACACAATTGAAACCAATGGCTCAGCGGTCGGACAGGAAGCCCTCGCTAAAATCCGTCATGCTCAACAAACGCGCGGCGTTATCGTTTTTACGGATCCTGACTATCCAGGAAGAAGAATCCGGGCAATTATCGAACAGCAAATTCCAGATGTTAAACACGCTTTTTTAACGAGAGATCGTGCGATTGCTAAAAACGGAAAGAAAGTCGGCATTGAGCATGCTGCGGATGAAGACATACGCAACGCTCTTCAAGCGGTTTATACAGTCGACACAATTACTATAGAAGAAACACCGCGTGATCTCCTAATTGAAGCGCGCTTAATTGGGCATCCTGAAGCTAAAAAGCGACGCGATCGATTAAGCGAACTTTTAAAAATTGGTCAAGTGAATGGCAAGGGACTTCAAAAACGTCTTGCTATGTTTCGAATTAGCGAAGCTGCGCTTATGCAGGCGCTTTTAACGATAGACGAGGAGGAACAAGAATGGTGAAAGACATCGCAACCCCTGCACGAACAAAAGAGATATTAGAAAAGCATGGATTTTCCTTTAAAAAAAGTTTGGGGCAGAACTTTCTGATTGATCCAAACATCTTAAACAACATTATTTATCATGCGGGTATCGATAAACGTTCGGGTGTCATTGAAATTGGACCAGGAATTGGAGCATTAACGGAGCATATTGCGCGAGCTGCTGGAAAAGTTGTTGCATATGAAATTGATGATCGCTTATTGCCAGTCTTAGAAGACACGCTATCACCCTACACGAACGTCAAGGTCATTCATCAAGACATACTGGACGTCGATTTGAATGCAGCTATCGAAGAGCATTTCTCGGATGTTGACGAAGTGACGGTAGTCGCAAACCTTCCTTACTATGTAACAACACCAATCATCATGAAGTTTTTAATGGGCAAAGTGCCAATTGAACGAATGGTCATCATGATGCAGCACGAAGTTGCGGATCGTATAACTGCTGTTCCTGGTACAAAAGCGTATGGATCTCTGTCTATTGCTATTCAGTACTATATGGATGCTGAAGTCGCGATGGTTGTTCCTAGAACTGTATTCATGCCACAGCCGAATGTAGAGTCAGCAGTCCTAAGGTTATCACGAAAAACAGAACCGCCTGCCTCAGTAATTGATGAAGAGTTTCTATTTAAAGTGGCCAGAGGATCTTTCGTACAGCGACGGAAAACCATTCTCAACAATTTGCAGACGTCTCTTCCGCAAGGAAAAGCGAAAAAGGATTTAATCCTGGAAGCACTTTCTAAAGCGAGTATCGATCCAGTGAGAAGAGGGGAAACTCTTTCCATTGAAGAATTTGCAAACTTATCAAATGCCCTACACGAAGAGTTCGGAGCAAGCGAAAAATAAGACATCTTATACTTATGACTATTTTAAGAAAAAAAGAATGTCGAAAGATGAAAATTTGCTATAAAGGGATTGACAAAGCTGAATTCAACCTGTTAAAATTTAAATTTTAATTGACAGAACTTTTTAACTGTGTTATGATTGTATACAGTGAGGTGGAAGCGACGTGCCAAAAACATTAGCGGACATTAAAAAGTCATTGGATGCTCACTTAGGAAAACGTCTGCACCTTCGTGCAAACGGCGGTCGTAAAAAAACGATCGAAAGAGCTGGAATCCTTCGTGACACGTATCGTGCGGTATTTGTAGTGGAACTTGATCAGGACGAAAATGCGTTTGAACGGGTATCATACAGCTATGCGGATATTTTAACTGAAGCAGTTGAAATAACGATACTGGACGGTGGAGACACCACAGCATTTGAGATTAAATAGCACTCTTATCATTTTTTGATTTATTTTTAAACGAAACACCTCCTGCTTTCTTTTGAGAGCGGGAGGTGTTTTTTTATGGTTAATGTCCATACTACGCGTGTCAGCCAAGAAGGAGGAAACCTGAATGGCGAGAAGAAACGGCGTAATGTCTGAGCAATTAAAAGAGGAAATTGCAAAAGAACTTGGATTTTACGATGTTGTTCAACGTGAAGGTTGGGGAGGCATCAAATCGCGGGATGCAGGTAATATGGTGAAACGCGCAATTGAGATGGCAGGGCAAGGGATGGCAGGTAAAGACCGGTCGCAATAATGTTCGTTGAACCCTGTTCGACCCGAATCCATCCAGTGGCTGACGAAAGGGGCTGTCGCATCGCACACTTTGTGCTTTGCACAGCTCTTTTTTGTTTCTAACATTGTTTTTTTAACGAATCTAGGCAATTTTAAAGCCGCCTATGGTAAAATAGTGAGCAATGAAGTTTGAATGGAGGCAGCCAGATGAGTATGATATCTGAAAAAGCGCCAGCTAAAATAAATTTAACGCTTGATGTCCTGCAAAAACGTCCAGATGGTTTTCATGAAGTTGAAATGATTATGACGACAGTTGACCTAGCAGATCGTATTTGGCTCAAGCCCTTAGATCGTGGCATTACAATCCAATCTTCGGAACGATTTGTACCGAATGATAAACGCAACCTCGCATGGCAGGCGGCAGACATTTTGCGTAAAAAATTTGATATCCGAAGTGGAGTAGAAATCACTCTAGACAAGAATATTCCTGTGGCTGCAGGCTTAGCGGGGGGCAGCTCTGATGCGGCTGCTACTTTACGTGGGTTGAATAGAATGTGGGAACTGGGACTGTCTTTGGACGAGCTAGCAGTGCTCGGTGCAAAGATTGGGTCTGACATTCCGTTTTGTGTATATGGAGGAACTGCTCTGGCTTCCGGCCGGGGTGAGAAAATTCAACACTTATCAGTACCGCCGAATTGTTGGGTGGTTTTAGCCAAACCTCCTATATCCGTGTCGACTGCAGATATTTATGGAGGCCTGGATATCCAAAGTATCCAGCATCCTGACACAGCGGGCATGATGGATGCACTTGCTGCTTCCGACTATGAAATGATGTGCAAGAAGGTAGGAAATGCATTGGAGCCAGTCACGATGAGACTTCATCCTCAGGTTAGCGTACTAAAAGAACAAATGCTGAAGTTTGGTGCGGATACCGTATTGATGAGCGGAAGCGGCCCTACTGTGTTCGGTCTTGTTGAACACGAATCCCAAGTTGCACGCATTTATAACGGACTAAAAGGATTCTGTCCTGAAGTGTATGCGGTCCGGATGATTGGGGAACGTATCAATCTTGCTTGAAAACGGACGATTGTGTTAGTCTGAAGGTATAATATTCGGGTTTTAGGAGTTGTTGGACATGAAGTGGAAGAGGAGTGAACGTCTCGTTGAGATGACACGCCATCTGTTGGAGAGCCCTCACCAACTCATCCCGCTAACGGTTTTTTCAGAACGTTTTCAGGCCGCAAAATCATCAATCAGTGAAGACCTGACGATTATAAAAGAGACATTCGAAGAAAGTGGTGCTGGGAAACTATTGACAGTTTCTGGCGCTGCTGGCGGTGTGAAGTATATTCCGCTAATGTCTGATCGAGCGGTGCGAGAGGTGATCGCACAAATGATTGAAGAATTGGGTCACTCGGACCGGTTACTGCCGGGCGGATACTTATATATGACAGACTTACTCGGTAATCCGCGGCTGATGGACAAAGTGGGAAGAGTGTTTGCCTCGGCTTTCGCTAATCACAACATCGATGTGATTATGACTGTAGCAACGAAGGGCATCCCAATTGCCCAAGCGATTGCTCGTCATTTGAATGTTCCTGTTGTGATTGTGAGACGAGATAGTAAAGTGACCGAAGGATCGACAGTGAGCATTAACTACGTTTCTGGATCAACACGGAGAATCCAAACGATGGTCTTGTCCAAACGCAGCATGAAAAGTGGACAACGCGTCTTAGTGACGGATGACTTCATGAAAGCCGGTGGCACGATGCTTGGTATGCGCCACCTTGTTGAAGAATTCGATTGTGAATTGGCAGGGGCTGCTGTACTCGTCGAGTCGGAGCACACAGAAGAGGTCCTGGTCGAAAACTATCGCTCTCTCGTGAAGTTATGTAAAGTGAATGAACGAGATCGGACAATCGAACTGGAAGACGGAAACTACTTTTTGGAAGGTGGAGATGAATGATGAATTATGTAGCGACTGAACAAGCACCGAAAGCGATTGGACCTTATGCACAAGCGGTAAAAGTGAATGGATTGGTTTACACGTCTGGGCAAATTCCGTTGAACACAGACGGAGAAGTTGCCGGCGCAACAATCGAAGAACAGACGAACCAAGTGTTTGAGAACTTGAAAGCAGTTCTTGCAGAAGCAAATTCATCTCTAAACCAAGTAGTTAAAGCTACGGTATTCATAAAGGACATGAATGAGTTCGGGGCACTCAACGAAGTGTATGCAAAGCATTTTGGAGATCACACACCAGCTCGTTCTACAGTGGAAGTAGCGCGTCTTCCAAAAGACGTAAAAGTTGAGATTGAAGTTGTTGCGGTTGCAGCAGAGTAAAACAAAACGTTCCTTTCGAGGGACGTTTTTTGGTGAATGCGGTGAATTTTTAATAATTAGAAAAATTTAAAATTGGATAAAGGGATTTAAAAAGTTTTGTAGAAAGTGTACTGCATACAGTTTTCACGAAAGGGGAATGGGAACGAGTATGCAAGTTACTAATGTTCGTTTACGAAAGATTGAAACTAATGGGAGAATGCGCGCGATTGCTTCCGTTACATTTGACGAGGAATTTGTTGTCCATGACATACGGATTATTGAAGGGAATGACGGTCTGTTTGTAGCGATGCCCAGCAAACGAACACCAGACGGAGAGTTCCGGGACGTCGCACATCCTATCAATCCCGCATCACGAACAAAGATTCAAGAAGCTGTTTTAGAAGCCTATTATGCAGATGAAAAAGAACCAGCGTTTGAAGAAGTAACTGTTTAAAAAATAATCTGTCGATGAATTGTCACAGAGCCGCGGCTATTTTGAGCAGCGGCTCTTTCTACGCGATTCTTGTAGAAGTCTCGTGGAAAAAAACCATTAATAATAGAATATTGATACCAACTTGTCAAGTAGGAATAGTTGAAAAATCAGTCCTACTCAGCTATAGTCAAATATGAAAATACAGATGGGGGACAGCTCATGACACATACATATGCAATTGTTTTGGCAGCAGGTCAAGGCACGCGCATGAAATCCAATTTATATAAAGTGCTGCACCCAGTTTGCGGTAAACCAATGGTGGAACACGTTATTGATCACGTGAAAGGTATTGGGGCAGACCGTGTAGTGACTGTTGTCGGTCACGGGGCAGAACTCGTGGAAGAGACGCTCGGTCAAAAAAGTGAGTATGTCCTTCAAGCCGAACAATTGGGAACAGCTCATGCCGTACAGCAAGCAGAAAACCTTCTAGGTGATTTAGAAGGTACAACACTCGTCATTTGCGGTGATACACCGCTAATCCGTTCAGAAACAATGGAGGCACTTGTAAACAAACATAAAGAGCTTGGTGCGAAAGCGACGATTCTAACAGCCATTGCAGACAATCCTGCTGGATACGGCCGGATCATCCGCGGTGACCAAGGCGAAGTACTCCGTAATGTGGAACAAAAGGATGCAACACCTGAAGAACAGGCAGTCACTGAGATTAACACGGGTACTTACTGCTTCGATAACCGTGCACTTTTTGAAGCGCTCAAAAAAGTGAAGAATGACAATGCACAAGGCGAATACTACTTACCTGACGTGATGGGTATCCTTCAATCTGAGGGCGCACTGATCGGAGCGCATGTTTCAGACGACTTCAGCGAAACACTCGGTGTGAATGATCGTGTTGTACTCGCACAAGCAGAAGCCGTCATGCGCCATCGTATTGCTGAAAAGCATATGCGTAACGGAGTAACAATCATTTCACCGGAAACAACTGTAATTAGTGCAGATGCAGTAATCGGCCGTGATACCGTTCTTCAACCAGGTACGATTATTGAAGGCCACAGTTCAATTGGCGAAGAGTGTCTGATTGGACCAAATAGCCATATTATTGACAGCGAAGTCAGCGATAAGACTTCAATCCATTCGTCTGTCGTCAAGTCCAGTAAGATTGGATCGAATACGACGGTTGGTCCGTTCGCGCATATCCGTCCCGAAACGGATCTAGGTGATCATGTGAAAGTCGGAAACTTTGTCGAGATTAAGAAATCATCATTTGGAACAGGTAGCAAAGTATCACATCTCAGTTATATCGGGGATGCTGAAGTTGGCTCTGCCGTAAATATTGGATGTGGTTCCATTACAGTCAACTATGATGGTAAAAATAAGTTTAAAACAACCATTGAGGACGAAGCTTTCATCGGCTGTAACTCTAATTTAGTAGCACCTGTCACGGTAGGAAAAGGTTCTTACGTTGCTGCGGGATCAACGGTTACTAAAGACGTACCTGAAGACTCGCTTGCAATTGCACGTTCTCGCCAAGAGAACAAAGAAGGATACGCAGCAAAACTAAACTCTAAACGATAAAACAGGAGGTCCATCATGGGCAATGAATATCCAAATCACAAACTTAAACTTTTTACTTTGAACGCAAACGAACCTTTGGCACAAGAGGTAGCTGACGTTATCGGACGCCCTCTCGGAGAATGCTCTGTCAAACGTTTTAGTGATGGTGAAGTTCAAATTAATATCGAAGAAAGTATCCGTGGCTGTGATGTTTTTGTCATTCAGTCGACTTCGTACCCTGTCAATGACAACCTAATGGAACTCCTAATCATGATTGATGCATTACGACGTGCGTCTGCACGCACGATCAATGTCGTCATGCCTTACTATGGCTATGCACGTCAAGACCGTAAAGCACGTTCACGTGAGCCGATTACAGCGAAACTTGTTGCGAACTTGCTTGAAAAAGCTGGAGCGGACCGCGTAATTGCGATGGATCTTCATGCACCGCAAATCCAAGGGTTCTTCGATATTCCGATTGATCACTTGGTTGCTGTTCCTTTACTATCAGAGTACTTTAAGAACCAAGGTTTCAAAGGTGACGATATCGTTATCGTATCTCCAGACCACGGTGGAGTAACACGCGCTCGTAAAATGGCAGATCGTCTGAAAGCACCGATTGCAATTATCGACAAGCGCCGTCCAAAGCCGAATGTCAGCGAAGTCATGAACATTGTTGGACAAGTAGATGGTAAAATTGCAATTCTAATCGATGATATCATTGACACAGCAGGTACAATTACTGCTGGCGCAAACGCTATCATTGAAAGTGGAGCGAAAGAAGTCTATGCTTGCTGTACACACCCGGTTCTATCTGGACCAGCTATTCAGCGCATTAATGATTCACAGATCAAAGAATTGGTCATTACAAACACGATTGAACTTCCTGAAGACAAAAACTCTCCGAAAATCAAGCAGCTGTCGGTTGCAAAACTAATCGGGGATGCAATCGTTCGCGTATTTGAAGAGAAGTCAGTAAGCACATTATTCGATTGAGCCGGCGCAGAAGCTGGCTGTGATTGTGCATGAAATGTTTCGAAACGTCTTGCAGCGGGTATTTACTATGTAGGAAAACTTTATTTAAAAAGGGGACTAAACATATGAGTACAGCATTACAGTCAGAAAAACGAGAAATTGCACCACAATCCGCATTGCGTCAATTACGCCATGAGGGTAAAGTTCCTTCGGTCGTTTATGGTTTTAATACAGAATCGACACCAATTACTGTTACTGAACGTGACCTCATTAAAACGATTCAAGAACATGGTCGTAACGGGGCATTTAAATTAGATCTAGATGGTAAGAAAGTAGATGTCATGCTAAGTGATTATCAGGCGGATGTCATGACAGGGAAATTCGAGCACGCGGATTTCTTAGCAATCAACATGTCTGAAGAGCTTGAAGTAGACGTTACAATCCATTTATCAGGACAGTCTGCTGGTGAAAAAGCAGGCGGTGTTGTGCAGCAGCCGCTGTGGGAAGTAAAAGTAAAAGCAAAACCTGCTGATATTCCAGAGCACATCGAAGTAGATGTATCTAAATTGGATATCGGCGAAGCAATTCAAATTTCAGACTTGCGCGCTGGCGCGAAATATGAAATCTTGAACGAAGACGAAGAAACGGTTGTTCTCATTTCAGCTCCTCGTACAGAAGCAGAACTAGAAGCACTCGATGAAGAGACTGCTGGTGAAACTGCAGAACCTGAAGTTGTAAAAGAGAAAGACGAAGACAAAGAATAATCACAAAGAGCGCACGGCACCCCGTGCGCTTGTTTTTTCGTTTGCCGATTTTTTTGAAAGAAAGTGAGTAATTAGATGAAAATGATAATCGGGCTCGGGAATCCGGGCAAACAATATGTGTCAACCCGTCATAATGTCGGGTTCCAAGCAATCGACTTGTTAGCAGAGCAGCTTAACGCACCTGCTATGCAAACGAAATTCAATGGAATGATTACTACAGTCCGTGTAGGAACGGAAAAAGTCATGCTCGTTAAACCGTTAACGTATATGAACCTATCCGGTGAATGTGTGCGTCCTCTCATGGATTATTACGAAGTGAACGATGATGAAATTGTCGTCATTTATGATGATCTTGATTTGACACCTGGAAAGTTACGTCTTCGCGCAAAAGGTGGTGCGGGCGGACATAACGGTATGAAATCATTGATTGCTCACTTAGGAACTAATGAATTCAATAGGATTCGTATTGGTGTCGGAAGACCTGATGGACCTATGAGTGTTGCGGATTACGTATTAGGTGTATTCAGTAAAGATGAGCAGCCGATGATCCAAGAAGCCGTGGAAAAAAGTGCATCCGCTTGTCGTTCTTGGACTGATCGGCCATTTCTCGAGATTATGAACGAATATAACGGCGCTTAAGCATAAGTCCCTTCATATCTGCCTATACTTGTACAAAAAGAGAGGCGGTCAGTATGGGTGATTTCTTATCGTTGTAAACATTGCCAAACTGAAATCGGTTCAATTCCGTTCGCATCCGTGGAGGAAACGATCCGTGAATTACTAAAGGCTGATGGAACGAACAAGGAGCGCTTTGTCGAGGTGACTCATATGGGAGGGCTCGAGGTTCGTTGTATTTGCGAACAGTGCGAGCGCGCGATGCATGCGTCTCCGGATTACTACACAGTTGATAAGTGGCTTCAGTAAGAAGCCTGGCTTTGGCACCTTTTTATGGGTGTGCAAAGCTTTTTGTGCTTATCCATTTCATGGAGAAAGGGACGGATTTGAATGGATTCATTAGTAAACTACTACGAAAAGACTGCAGAAACGGTGCGGTTGACGAGAGAACTCAAACAAGGGCACGACCGCCAGCTGCTAACTGGATTAACGGGTGGTGCAAAGACACTCCTATTCCAAGCACTGCAAGCAGACACAAGCCGTCCAATGCTCATTGTTTCACCCAATATGCTACAAGCTCAGCGTACATACGAGGACCTCGTCAAGCTTTTGGGCGAATCTCACGTGCATTTATATCCTGCAGAAGAGCTAGTTGCTGCAGATTTTGCTTTTGCCAGCTTTGAACTTCGTGCAGGACGTATCGATACACTAAATCATTTAGCGACACAGACAGAAGGCATCTATATTACCCCTGTTGCGGGTTTGAAAAAGATTGTTCCTTCTAAAGTAAGATGGAAAAGCAGCACATTATCCGCGTCTGTGGGGGACTCCATTGAAACAGATGAGTGGCTGCAGCACTTGACGGGTATGGGGTATACCCGGCAAGACATGGTGACGGCACCCGGTGAGTTTGCATTGCGCGGCGGTATTTTAGATGTTTATCCGCTTACTGTGGAGGATCCTGTAAGAATTGAATTGTTTGATACAGATATCGATTCCATTCGAACATTTTCTGCAGAAGATCAGCGGTCTACAGGTAAACTGGACCAACTGACACTTCTGCCGGCAAATGAGTTTACTTGGAACGCGGAAGACCTCCAGCAAATAGCAGACAAGCTTGAAGCAGCACTATCAAAAAGCTTGAAGAAAGTGAAAGACGAACTCATCAAAGAGAACTTATTGCTTTCAATATCAGGAGATATCGAACTGATGAGGGCCGGCGTCCAGCCTGAGAATATGGTGAAATACGCAGGATTTGCAGGAGACAAAGTAACGGAACTCGGAAGTTATTTACCGGAAAACGCACTTGTTGTGTTTGATGAAATCAATCGCATACAAGAAACCGCAGCAACCCTTGAAAAAGATGAAGAAGAATGGCGCATGTCTTTGTTGGAAGAAGGGAAAATTGTCCATGACGCCAAGTTATCTGTTTCATTTACAGAAGCCCATGCAGCATTGAATACGAAAACGATATACATGTCGTTATTCACAAGAAGTTTGCCTGGAATAACGGTGAAGGAAATCATCTCGTATTCATGTAAACCGATGCAGCAGTTCCACGGTCAAATGAATTTGTTGAAGTCCGAAATGGAACGTTGGCAGCACAATCAGTTCAATGTGTTCATCCTTGCTGAAGGGAAAGAACGTGTCGATCAGGTTCACTCTATTTTGCAGGACTATGATATTGATGCGACAGAGAACGGCGCCGCGACAAAAGAAGGCATGATAACAGTAGTGGACGGCAGTCTGCATGCGGGCTTTGAACTTCCGCTGCAACGTCTTGCCGTTATTACGGACGGGGAACTTTTTAAAGGGAAACCGAAGCGCAAGACACGTCCGCAAAAGGCATCGAATGCTGAACGAATTAAGAATTACTCGGAAATCCAACCTGGCGATTACATCGTTCACGTCAATCATGGTATTGGTAAGTACTATGGGGTCGTCACATTGGAAGTCAGCGGGATCAGCAAAGACTATCTCGATATTCGGTACCGCGGCGAAGACAAGCTGTTTGTCCCTGCGGATCAAATCGACTTAATCCAAAAATATGTGGCGTCTGGTGATAAGGAGCCTAAGCTTCATAAACTAGGCGGGGCCGAGTGGAAGAAGACAAAAACAAAAGTTACTGCTGCGGTAAAAGATATTGCAGATGATCTTATTAAACTCTACGCAGAACGAGAAGCACAAAAGGGCTATGCGTTTTCTGAGGACGACGATCTTCAGCGTTCGTTTGAAAATGCGTTTCCTTATGAGGAGACGGAAGATCAGCTCCGCTCAATTGTGGAAGTGAAGCAGGATATGGAAAAGGAACGGCCAATGGATCGGCTGTTGTGCGGGGACGTTGGTTATGGGAAAACGGAAGTGGCGATCCGAGCTGCTTTCAAAGCAGTTTCAGACGGCAAACAAGTTGCATTCCTAGTACCGACCACCATTTTAGCGCAGCAACACTATGAGACTATGAAGGCCAGATTCGCAGACTTTCCGCTAGAAGTATCGTTGTTAAATCGTTTTCGCTCCAAGAAACAACAAACGGAAACGAAAAAAGGGCTTAAAAATGGAACAATCGATGTTGTCGTAGGGACGCATCGACTGCTTTCTAAAGATGTAGCCTATCAAGACCTTGGACTTCTGATCGTCGATGAAGAACAGCGTTTCGGTGTCACGCACAAAGAAAAACTAAAGCAGCTGAAGACGAATGTCGATGTCTTAACACTAACAGCCACACCGATTCCTAGAACGCTGCATATGTCCATGATCGGAGTCCGAGATTTGTCTATTATCGAAACGCCGCCAGCGAACCGTTTCCCTGTGCAAACATATGTCATGGAAAATAACCTTGCGTTAACACGTGAGGCCATAGAACGTGAGATGTCTCGAGGGGGCCAGGTCTTCTATCTTTATAATCGAGTGGAGGACATGGCGAAGAAGGTGGATGAAATCCGTCAGCTTGTTCCTGAAGCTCGTGTCGGCTTTGCCCATGGGCAAATGGGGGAGGCGGCATTAGAGGAAGTCATTCTTAGTTTCCTCGAAGGGGAATACGACGTTCTTGTTACGACAACAATCATTGAAACGGGAATTGATATCCCGAACGTCAATACGTTGCTTGTACACAACGCAGATCGAATGGGACTTTCACAGCTGTATCAGCTAAGAGGGCGAGTCGGACGTTCAAATCGTGTGGCATACGCATATTTCCTTTATGAACGTGACAAAGTGCTAACGGAAGTTGCGGAAAACCGGCTTCAAGCGATCAAAGAGTTCACGGAACTAGGTTCAGGTTTTAAAATCGCGATGCGTGATTTGTCTATCCGTGGCGCAGGAAATCTGCTCGGTTCCCAGCAGCATGGATTCATCGACTCTGTCGGTTTTGACTTGTATTCACAAATGCTGCAAGACGCAGTGGAAGAGAAACAGACGGGTATTTCTAAAGAGGATCGTCCAGATTTGGAAATTTCACTCCCAATCAACGCCTACTTACCGGATACGTACATTAAAGACGGCTATCAGAAAATCCAGATGTACAAACGTGTTAAGGCAATTGAAGCAGAAGAAGACTTTAACGAGTTGTGGGATGAAATGACAGATCGCTTCGGGGACCTGCCATTTGAAGCTGAATTATTGCTGCGTGTCGGCCGTATCAAGGCATGGGGGAAAGCAGCGGGCGTGGTGTCGATTAAGAAACGGCAAACAATGATTGAAATTCGCTTTTCATCCGAAGGAACCGCAAAAATAGATGGAGCCAAACTTGTTTCGGAGACGCTCAATTACGGTCGGGCTGTCGGATTTACTATGGATAATGGAACTTTGCTCATTACAATAGATGATCGACGATTAGGACAGCACACGGAGTTCGATATATTGGAAGCGATTATGCAGCTTTTACAAGATGCATCTAAGGAAACATCTGAAGTCGATGCCGGATAGAGCCACCACTGCATAAAATGCCCATGTATGAAGCATACTGAAACCGTAGCGCGGATTTCATATGGAAAGTGAGGCATCATGCATGAAGGCAACCGGTATCGTCCGCAGAATCGATGACTTAGGAAGAGTGGTCATCCCGAAAGAGATTAGACGAACACTTCGGATACGAGAAGGAGATCCACTCGAAATTTTTACAGACCGTGATGGGGAAGTTATTCTGAAGAAATATTCCCCGATTTCAGAGCTCGGCCAGTTTGCAGTAGAATACGCTGAAACTCTTTATCAAACACTTGGTACTCCGACACTCATTAGTGATCGGGATGAGGTGATTGCTGTAGCGGGGCTTGCGAAAAAAGACTACATGAATCGGCAAATCTCTGCGGATGCAGAAGAAATGTTAACGAAGCGTACAATGATCACTGAAAAGTTGGAGAAGACGGTTGAATGGGTACCTGGACAAACCGAACAGGTGAAATCGTATTGTGTGACGCCCATTGTCGTAAACGGCGATACGATTGGAGCCATTTACCTTCTCTCGAAAGTCCATTTCATTGGTGAAGCGGAACAGAAAACTGCTGAAACAGCAGCTCTGTTTTTGGCGAAGCAAATGGAACAATAATGCACCTGCACAACCTGAGTACATCGGGATGTGCAGGTTTTTTGTGCGTGTCCCGTCATGCTGTCGTTTCGAGTTTAGAATGGTATAATGGACACCATCTACAAGACGAAAGAGGATTCAGTATGGCGGCATCGGAATGGAATATGAAAACATTCATGAAAGGTGCCTCGATCTTAACGATATCCGCACTAATCGTGAAATTGCTTGGGGCTGTCTATCGCGTTCCATTTCAAAACTTGGTCGGGGACAAAGGGTTTTATATTTATCAACAAGTATATCCTTTCATTGGGATCTTCATTATCTGGACAACGTACGGAGCGGCAGTTGCAATATCCAAATTACTGGCAAGTACACAGCGTGCTGAAGAACGCCGTGCCATTTTAAGGTTATCTTTTGTATACTTAGGCGTTTTGAGTCTCATCGCTTTCGCCACTCTGTTTTCAGGAGCGTCTTTAATTGCCTCTCTCATGGGCGACGCTGAATTGGCACCGTTATTGCGTACCGGCGCTTATGTACTGCTCGTCATGCCTTTTCTTGCAGTATTTAAAGGAACCTTCCAATCACGTGGCGAAATGGTACCAATCGCAGTTTCAAACGTAGGTGAACAAGGAATTCGAGTAGCCATTATTTTAATCGGCACTTGGTCAGCGGTCCAATCCGGTGCTTCGTTATACGAAACCGGAACAGTTGCTGTATGGGGAGCTGTTATCGGTCAGACGGCAGGTGTTGTCCTGCTTGCGTTATGGAGCCGGAAATCAGTACGAGTCCCTGCCGCAGCTATAGATAAAAGAAAAGTAATTAAAGAACTTACACTGATTAGCTTAAGTATCAGCGCGAGTTCACTTATATTGCTGCTGTACCAGATGGCGGATGCGTTTACCGTTTTGAATTTATTGACGGGATCAGGCGTTCATGAAGACATGGCAATGATGGGAAAAGGGGTATACGACCGCGGGCAGCCGCTAGTACAGCTAGGCAGTCTCATTGCAACAACACTTGCCATGGCGATTGTTCCGCTCATTGCACACCATACCGCAAAAACCGAGGGACGCAGTGCATGGACGTTTGTTCAGTTGACGTACCGAGTAGCCATTATGTTTGGTTGGGCAGCGGCCGTAGGACTTGCTCTATTATTGCCTCAAGTAAATGTACTGCTGTTTGAAACGGACGAAGGGTCATTCGCACTTGCTGTCTATTGCATACAAGTTTTCTGGCTGTCTTTAATCTTGCCTCTATGTGCAATTTTACAAGGTTCAGGCTCAGGCAAAGTTCCAGCAATTCTTCTGCTCGTTGGCCTTGGAGTGAAAATCATCTCGAACGTCCTACTTATTCCACTATACGGAATAACGGGTGCAGCAGTTGCAGGAAACATAGGCTTCGCCATAACTGCGGCAGCCTTACTCATTTACTTTAAGCGGAGATATCCAGAACAGCTTGCCCCAGTACGTTTTTACGGCTGGATTTTCCTCGCGACGGTTGCGATGGCGGGCATAGTTGAATTGTGGTTAATGATTATGAAGACCGTTATTCAGGACGCAGGCTCAAGATCTGTTGCAGCACTTTCTGCGTTTCCAGCAGTCGCGTTAGGGGCTCTCGTATTCTTAGTGATTATTATGAAAGCCCGTATCTTGGCAGAAAGAGACTGGTATTTGCTGCCTTTCGGAAAGCGATTGGCACGCGTACAATTATTATTGACGAAAAAGAAAAGGTGATAGCATGTATCCAATTACAATTGTAGGACTTGGTTCAGGTGAACTGGATCAGCTGTCCGTTGGTGTTTATCGGAAATTAAAAGCTGCACAGACACTCGTTGTCCGTACAGATCAGCATCCAGCGGTAGACGAATTGAAATCTGAAGGCGTACAAATGACGAGTTTTGACAATGTGTACGAATCCCAAGATGCGTTTGAAGCAGTTTACGATGAAATCGTAGAGCGGTTATTGAAGATGGCGGAAGAACATGCAGTCACGTATGCAGTGCCTGGTCATCCACTCGTTGCGGAGCGGACGGTTCAATTGCTCATTGAGCGGGAAAAGGCGGGGCAGGCTATTCTCGACATTGCAGGAGGGAATAGCTTCCTGGATCCAATATTTGCTGCGCTTCGAATTGATCCGATTGAAGGATTTCAATTAGTAGACGGCACGGAAATACGTCAAGACGATGTGCAGATGCGTCAGCACGTTTTGATCGGCCAAGTATATGATTCATTTGTTGCGTCGGACGTGAAATTGACGCTCTTGGAAAAGTACGCAGTGGACCATCCCGTCACAATCGTGACAGCTGCGGGCACGTCTGCTGAAGAAGTGCGTACCGTACCTTTAGTTGAACTGGACCGGGAAACACGTATTGATAATTTAACGACCGTTTACGTGCCGCCTGTCGTTGAACAGACGGATCGTTTAAAAGAATGGCAGACATTCCGTGAGATTATCGCGAAACTGCGGAGTCCTGAAGGATGTCCATGGGATCGCGAGCAGACACATGAATCATTGAAGCGATTCATGATTGAAGAAGCACATGAAGTGTTGGACGCAATTGATCGTGAAGACGATAATGATTTGATTGAAGAATTAGGTGATGTACTGCTTCAAGTATTCTTGCATGCACAAATCGGCGAGGATGACGGATACTTCACGATAGAGGACATTTTGCAGGCGGTTGGCGATAAGATGATTCGCAGACATCCGCACGTTTTTGGAGAAATTGAAGTGGCAGATTCTGATGAAGTCTTGAAAAACTGGCAAGATATTAAGAGTGAAGAGAAACCGAAGAAGGATTCATTGCTGGATGGGCAAGCGTTATCCAGTTCGTCTCTCCTGACGTCTTTCAACTACCAGAAAGCTGCTGCGCGAGTTGGATTTGACTGGCCGGATGTTGCAGGCGCGTTTGAAAAGTTCGAAGAGGAGTGGCAGGAATTCAAGGTTGAAGTGGCAGAGGGAACTCAGGACTCACGGACAGATGAGCTCGGAGACGTCTTTTTCACGCTTGTGAATATTGCGCGTTTCTTAAAACTATCCCCTGAGGAAGCCATGCAGCACGCCAATCAGAAATTTAGTAATCGTTTTTCTTACATCGAGCGCTCTGTAACAGCAGGCCGCGGGTCGTTTGACGATTATACGGTAGATGAACTTGAAGAATTTTGGCAACAAGCAAAACGAATTGGAGGAAACCAAGATGAGACTTGATAAATTCTTGAAAGTGTCGCGGTTAATCAAAAGAAGAACCCTTGCAAAACAAGTAGCGGACCAGGGCCGTATTACGATTGACGGCAAAGTGGCGAAGGCATCGTCCGACGTTGCACCGGGAAATGAACTTGCCATTCGCTTTGGGCAAAAGATCGTAACGGTTAAGGTAAACGAGCTGAAGGCATCTACGAAAAAAGAAGATGCTGCTATGATGTACACGATCGTGAAGGAAGAGAAACTTGAAAAAGTGGACCCTGAATTTGTAGATGATGAAGACTGAGTAGACATGACAGGAAATTTCCTGTCATGTTTTTTGTTGCGGGCGCATAGGATGGCAGTGTACAAATCAGACAGGGGGACAGACTATGCAAATTCAAACTGAAAGCCCAGCTTACACAATTCCATCCGGTGATCACGTCGTGACCATGCGGAACCGTAAACGAATGGATCTTACATCTGTTAAAACGATTGACCGGTTTGACCAGGAAGAGTTCTTAGTCCGCACATCGCAAGGGATGCTTACCATTAAAGGGGAAGAATTACGCATCGTTCACTTGGATGTGGACAAGGGACTTCTCACTCTTGAGGGATCTGTTGCCACGCTTCAGTACGATGAAGAAGAGACAGGTTCACGTAATTTCCTCCATAAATTGTTCGGATGAGCATCTCCGCGCAGTTTGTGAGCTTGCTTGCGATGATGGGAACAGGAATCATCGCAGGCGCATTCATGGATATGCTAGGAACGGGGATTGCCAATACAGGGAAGGCGTCCATAATTCGCAAAAGTGCCATTTGGCTTGAAACATTAGGATGGCTGTTTGCAGGATGCTTTGCATTTGCTGTGTTGTTTGTTTTTCGAGATGGGGCGTGGCGGATGTACGACCCGCTCGCCCAACTGTCGGGATTGTTGCTGTATGCAACAGTTTTCCATAAACCCTTTAGACTTTTAGGAAGAATTATTATTGTAGTGCTCATCCGTCCGATTCTATTCGTTTTCCGGATTTTATTTTGGTTCATCCGATATATATTCCGAGTGATTCAAGCGATAATTCTGCTTGTATTCCGGCCTTTTCAATTCATTTACAATAGATTTTTCAGATATCACTTCAAAAAAAAGCCAAAGTAACGTATACTATATAATTAAGATATCTGTAAAATTGTAATTGAGGGGATGTGCAGGAGATGGAGCAAAAGGCTAGGAAGGTTTCTTCCTCATCGGTTGCATCGATTGAAACTGAATATGTCCGCTCCATGCAACGAAAAGAGGACTGGCGGCGTAAGCAGAAAAAGCGGCTTAAAGTGAAGCTGCTCATTTTTGCAATGATTGTTGTAGTCACATTCGGAGGCATTGCGAGCTACAATCACCAACAGAAAAAGATGTTGGCCTCAAAACAACAAGAAAAACAGGAACTGATCGAACAGCTGGCCGTCAAGACTAGTGAGCAGGAACAACTGAAGAAACAGTTGTTGAAACTGGATGACGAAGAGTATATTGCAAAGCTGGCACGTAAGGAATACTTCGTTTCCAACAAGAATGAAATTATCTTTTCCCTTCCGGAAGGGAAGAAAAAATTAAACAAAAAAGACGACGGAAAAGAGTAGTCTTATTGACACTCTTTTTTTGTTGGATATAATGAAAGTAGGAATCTTGCGCAGGCAAGACCCGTAAAAACGGTTGCTAGGCTTCTGAAACAGGAGCCCGCTTAAATTCTAAGGAGGAGCATTTTTTTTATGTCAATTGAAGTAGGCAGCAAATTAGAGGGTAAAGTGACAGGGATTACAAATTTTGGGGCATTCGTTGAATTGCCAACCGGCGTAACAGGACTCGTCCACATCAGTGAAGTGGCAGACAACTACGTCAAAGATATTAATGACCATTTAAAAGTCGGCGACATGGTTGAAGTGAAAGTCATGAACGTCGGTTCTGATGGCAAGATTGGCTTGTCGATCCGGAAAGCAAAACCGGAATCGGAACAACGGCCGCAGCGCCCGCAGCGACCGTCACGCCCTCGTCAGGGTGGGGGACGTCCTCCTGAGCGTCCAGAGAATTTCGAGACTAAAATGGCGAAATTCATGAAGGACAGCGAGGAACGTCTAACAACACTTAAGCGAGCAACTGAGTCAAAACGCGGAGGACGCGGAGCACGCAGAGGCTAACACGCTTTATTTCGGTTGGAAACGACCCTGTTGAGCTGTTTCAATGCAGGAAAAAATGTCTTATAGATAAAAGCTGAGGATGCGCAATTGCGCACACTCAGCTTTTTTTAGTGTGTTGGTAATTAGACTGCTGGATAAATCGCTTCTCAGTAAGTTCAATGCTGCCTGGCGCAAAGTATTCGATAGAAAATAAGCGAAGCGCAGCCAATTAATCTTTTAGGCAGTTGAATGGATGCTTGATGGGGGTAGTTGGGAAGCTTGGGGTGTGATCGGAGTTCGAGAGTTATGATCAGAATGCTGAGTTTATGAGCGGACTGCGTGGGTTATGATCATAATACAAGAGTCTTAAACAATTCCAACTCACACAAACACAAAAAAGGACTTGTCCAAGTGGACAAGTCCTTTTCAACACATTTTCATATGGCGGCAGAGGGGATCGAACCCCCGACCTCACGGGTATGAACCGTACGCTCTAGCCAGCTGAGCTACGCCGCCGTTGGAATGCTCGTCAACATGATGTTCACGACCTTGTTTATCATACAGATTATTTTCTGATCTGTCAACGGTTTATTGAAATATAAAAGCAATCATCTATAAATCCAGTCAAACTGCGCTAAAATCGGCATCCTCACGCACAATCTCCTTTAGAAAGAAAACATCCCCGGAAACAGTCGAAATGTTTTTAGGACCAGGTGTCAGGAACAGACAAATTATTAGACAACTAGCCTGTATACTAACGGCAATAGATCATAGGGGGAATGAGAAATGAAGATGATCAGCAGTAATACAGAGAGATCACTGGGTCAGCAAGTTCAAGGTGTGGTTGGGTCAATCTTACAGCGGAAAGTGCACTTATTGACAACGTTTCTATTCACAATCGGATCGTTCTTTTTATCACAGGCTGTGTTGTTTGACGCAGCGGTACCGTTTTTCTTGCCTGTCTGGGCGTTAGCTGCGATTCGATATCCTAAGTATATGCTTCCGGTGTTCATTGGCGGGATCAGTGGAAGTTTGTTCGTCGGTTTGGGACAATCTATTATCTTCATATTGCAATTACTACTATTCAACCTTGTCATTCGACATCCATTTACCCGGAAATCGGTGCCTCTAACTGTTGCAGGAACTGTGATTTTCACACAAGTATTCTGGCAGCTCATTATGTATGCAGGACAACCGCCGCTAAACATTCAGCTTGCAATCGGATTTGAAGCATTGCTCGCGCTGCTCATGACAGTCTTTCTATTCCTGGCATTCCCGCAAGTGGACAAGCTATTGTATACGCCGTGGCGTGCAGAGCAACTGGGAGCTGCCTGTATCGTCGCCGCCATGGCTACAACGGGAATGAACAATCTAATTATCGGGTACATTTCGATCCCAGGGTTATTACTTTATACTGCAATCTTAATTGCAGCTCTTACGGGGGGCGTGTTATTTTCGACGACAATCGCCATGCTCATTGCAGCCATAACGGGAATGGCGGAACTGTCGTTCACAGGGATGATGACGGTCTATGGTATGACTGGGTTTGCAGCCGGATCTATGAAAGGGTTCGGGAAGCTGGGTGTCGCAACAGGGGGGCTGTTTGCATCTGTCTTTTTCCTATTATATGATTTGACGCTGCCTCTTGATGAAACTCATTTTGCGACAATAGGTGCGGCGACGCTTCTATTTCTACTGATTCCGTCGAAACGGCTCGCATCGGTCCGTGAAGTCCTTGTGCCGGAGCATCAGGATTTATCGGAAAAGCGCCAGCAATGGCTGGCGCGCAGGTTGGATGAACAACTGACGGACTTTCAACAATTTGCTTCCTTTATGTCGACAATGGTGAACGATCAGTTCCCAGTTCAAGAGTCGCGTCAACTGGAGCACGTACAAGAAACGCCCAGTGCGTGCAGATCTTGTTTCCGTTACTCGAAATGCTGGGCATCACAAGACGACAGTATGCCTAATTTGCTGTCTGAATGGGAGTCAACGTATTCTGCCACGAAAAAAGCAGCGCGGCATCGAGTGGAAGAGAAAATCAGATACAAATGTGTACGCCATACTGGATTGCTGGAAGAATTAGAAGAACGCGGCGCAGACCGGCTGCTGATGGGTCAATTGCAGCACGGTCGAAAGATGCTCGCGTTACAATTGCGTGATATGAGCACCCATTTAGAGAATATGATGAATGAAATTAAAGAAGACGTGACGATTTATCGGCCATCTGAAGAGGAACTAGGCAAGAGCTTGAGAGCCCAGGGCATTGACTTCTTCCAGATTGATATTTTATCGGAGGAAAAAGGGGCAATGCGCATCGTTTGTTCCATTCCGGAAAGACGATCATCCTTCGAAACAGATACGACTGTAGCAGAAAGGCTGATTCTGCCGATACTCGAAGAGATGTACCAAGAGCCGTTCCAAGTAGAAAAGGCGTTGTTGAGAGAGCAGCCGTTTGCCCATTTGCAGTTAACATTCACATCTGCAGTTCGTTTTTCTATGCAATACGGTGTTATGGCAACAGCGGGAGGCGGATCCTTCTATGCGGGGGATGCCTATGAAGTTTTCCCGATTCATGATGGCTTAACTGCAGTTTTGCTATCGGATGGAATGGGACAAGATATGAATGCCTACTATGAAAGCCAGAAAGTCATTCGGTTGATGCGCGAATGTTTGGACCGTAAAATGGGACCGGAAACAGCAATGCATACGCTGCATTATATGATGGCATTGAATGGACTGGATGATATGTATGCGACACTGGACTTAGCACTTGTCGATTTACAAGACGGAAGGTTGTGGTCGTGGAAAGCAGGATCTATGAGTACGTATATTAAGCGGGGCGATGAGTTTTTACGTGTAGACAGCAAAGCGGTTCCATTTGGTTTCTTACCGTCCTTTACAGTAGAAGCGAAGAACGAAGAATTGAAGTCAGGAGATATCATCGTCATGATGACAGATGGAATGTTCAATGGGGACATCCCGCTTGAACAGCAGGAAAAGTCGCTATGGCAAATGCTTGATGTTCATGCTGAACTGGAGTGTGACGCACTGGCAGATCGAATAATGGGGGAAATGGAACGTAAATATAAAACCACGGCGGACGACCGCACCGTACTTGTTATGAAAATAGATCACATTGTGCCAAGGTGGTCAAGTGTGAAAGTGCGTACACCCTCACTTTTTCGCCAGAAAGTGGTAGGATGAAGAGAGAAAATGGCGGAGGTGGTTCAGGTGAAGGAGAATCGATTTAAGAAAGTACCAGCCTTCATCCGCCAGCAACGGTTAGTGCGTAACGGTGACCGAGTATTAGTCGCATGCTCTGGAGGAGTGGACTCGGTCGTGCTGCTGCATTATTTAAGCGGGTACTGCAAGGGTTTGGAGATTGAAGTTGGAGCTATACACGTTGATCATTGTCTTCGGGGGGAAGAGTCTGCAACTGATGGTAAGGTTGTTCAAAAACTTTGCGAACGTCTCGCCGTTCCATTCTACGGGACGACTTTACCTGTTCCGGATTTGTTGAAAGCACATGGAGGGAATCTTCAAGAAGTTTGCCGGACTGGACGTTATTCGTTATTCGAAGAAACGATGTGCCAGAAGGGGTTTACGGTTCTTGCGGTTGCTCATCACGCGGAAGATCAGCTGGAAACAATTTTAATGCAGCTTGCGAAAGGAAACCGGCCGCAAGGTATGCCCATAACCAGACCTTTTGGCGCTGGGCAGCTTGTACGGCCATTTCTAACACTTATGAAAACGGACTTATATGAGTATGCTGAACAGTATAGCTTGCCATTTAGAGAAGATCCGAGTAATGAAAAAGACGACTATACCCGTAATCGGTATCGTCATCATATCGTTCCTGTTTTACTGAACGAACAGCCTTCAGCGGCAGAGACTTCTGTACGAATGGCAGGTGTTTTGCAAGAAGAAGATGCCTTCCTTGAGAGTCTGGCAGAAGAACAGCTGAAACACCTCTTAACCTTTACAGATAAAGGGATACCCATTATTCATTCAGCTGAATTTCGGTCTATGCACCCGGCTTTACAAAAGAGGGTAGTTCCTCTACTATTAAAGTATCTTTACGATGGGGAAACTATACCTGCAATTTATAATAGTGACTTGTTGAATCAGCTCATACGTCAATTGTCTGCAGACACTGGAAGTGCATTAATTAGTCTTCCAAATAGGTGGTTGCTGCAAAGGGACTATGGGATTTCAACGTTTGTTCAGGCAGAAGAAGATCCGGTAGATCGGGTCGTTCCATTTCCGCAGGATGAATGGGTTCAATGGGGACAAATGAAGTTGCGCTGGTGCAAGTCCTCCGCTATAGATACAGCCACGCTAGACGATAGTACCGACTGGCGTTATTTTCAATCGGAAGATGGTGCACTTCCTTCCTTAATTCGATCGAGACAATCCGGAGATCGGATTCGATTGAGTGGAATGGAACACCCTAAGCGGTTGAGCCGTTTGCTGATTGATGAGAAAGTAAAACAATCGGTGCGAGACAAACTGCCAGTAATCGTATCTGAGCAGGGAGACATTTGTGCTGTTCCTGGCGTGCGTTACAATGATTCGTTTACCAAAAAACCGTCTGCTGATCAGGCGTACATACTGTTGATGGTCTGGCCTGAATGACAGTAACTGCTGTACATTTTTCAGACATACACATTTTAGGAGGAATTTTTTCATGTTGGAAAAAGATATTCAAGAAGTTCTGATCTCTGAAGAACAACTGCAAGAAAAGGTAGCAGAACTTGGCAAGCAGTTAACGGAGGAATACCAAGACAAGTTTCCACTTGCTATTGGTGTATTAAAAGGCGCTTTGCCATTCATGAGTGATCTTATTAAACGGTTCGATGCATACATAGAACTCGATTTCATGGATGTTTCTAGCTATGGGAATGCAACAGTTTCTTCGGGCGAAGTTAAAATCATCAAAGACTTGAATGCGAGTGTAGAAGGCCGTGATATTTTAATCGTTGAAGATATTATTGACAGCGGAAAAACACTTAAGTATCTTGTAGAGCTATTTAAGTATCGTAAAGCGAAGTCGATTAAAATTGTAACGCTTCTAGACAAGCCGACAGGTCGTAAGGTTGATTTGAAAGCAGACATGGTAGGCTTTGAAGTTCCGGATGCATTTGTAGTTGGATACGGACTTGACTACGCTGAAAAGTACCGCAATCTTCCATACATCGGTGTTTTGAAGAAAGAAATCTACACAACGTAAGTGCTTTTTGGACCCTTTAAGAGACAAGTGTCATAAGGCTTTTTCTTAAGGCATTTTCTTTGTGATTCAAATTGCATATGTGATAAGATTGTCAATAGTTTTCTGTTGAAGAAATGAGGAGGCTTGGGATGAATCGAATATTTCGATACTTTCTATTATATGGGCTGATTTTTCTAGCGATCATGGGAATCTTCAGTTCGCTGAACAATCCAAACCCAAAGATGGAAAAGATCCGTTATGACGAATTTCTCACAGCATTAGAACAAGAGAAAGTAGAGTCTGTCGAAATTCAGCCTGTCCAACTAGTGTTAGAAGTTAAAGGACATATGAAAAACGCGAAAGATGATGCAACTTTCACTACAAATGTTCCGATGAATGATGAGATGACAATGAACGATATTCGCGAACTTGCACTTGCGAAGCACGCGAAAGTAGAAATTTTGCCAGCGCCAGAAACAAGCGCTTGGGTTTCATTCTTTACCGGCCTAGTGCCATTTATCATTATCATCATCTTGTTCTTCTTCTTGTTGAACCAAGCTCAAGGTGGCGGTGGTGGCGGCAAGGTTATGAATTTCGGGAAAAGCAAAGCGAAATTGCATACCGATGACCGTAAGAAAGTGCGCTTTACAGATGTAGCAGGTGCGGATGAAGAGAAGCAGGAGCTCGTCGAAGTAGTCGATTTCCTGAAAGATCCTCGTAAATTCGCTGCCGTTGGTGCACGTATTCCTAAAGGTATCCTCCTTGTAGGACCTCCGGGTACGGGTAAAACTTTGCTGGCTCGTGCAGTTGCTGGTGAAGCGGGCGTTCCATTCTTCTCGATCTCAGGTTCTGATTTCGTTGAGATGTTTGTGGGTGTCGGAGCTTCACGTGTTCGTGACTTGTTTGAAAATGCTAAGAAAAATGCACCATGTATTATCTTCATCGATGAGATTGACGCTGTTGGACGTCAGCGTGGCGCAGGCCTTGGCGGCGGACACGATGAGCGCGAACAGACGTTGAACCAGTTGCTCGTTGAGATGGATGGTTTCGGCGAAAATGAAGGAATTATCATCGTAGCAGCGACAAACCGTCCGGATATTCTGGATCCTGCATTATTGCGTCCAGGTCGTTTTGACCGTCAAATCACTGTAGGCCGTCCAGATGTTAAGGGTCGTGAAGCGGTACTTAAAGTACACGCTCGCAATAAGCCGCTTGACGAAACGGTTAATCTTAAAGCACTTGCACAACGGACACCAGGTTTCTCGGGTGCAGATTTAGAGAACCTCTTGAACGAATCAGCGCTTGTTGCTGCAAGACGCAACAAAACAACAATCGATATGTCGGACATCGACGAAGCGACCGACCGTGTTATTGCGGGTACCGCGAAAACAAGTCGAGTCATTTCTGAGAAAGAACGCAAGATTGTTGCGAACCACGAAGCGGGTCACGTTGTTGTCGGTCTTATGCTCGATGATGCAGAGATTGTACACAAAGTTACGATTGTACCTCGCGGGCAAGCAGGCGGCTACGCTGTCATGCTTCCTAAAGAAGACCGTTACTTCATGACGAAGCCGGAGCTCCTCGACAAAATCGCGGGACTTCTTGGCGGACGCGTATCGGAAGAAATTGTTCTTGGCGAAGTGTCTACAGGCGCTCACAATGACTTCCAGCGGGCAACCGGTATCGCGCGTTCCATGGTAACGGAGTACGGAATGAGTGATAAGCTCGGACCGATGCAGTTTGGGCAAGCACAAGGCGGAAACGTCTTCCTAGGCCGTGACTTCAATTCCGAACAGAATTATTCAGATTCGATTGCTTATGAAATTGACCAAGAAATGCAGTCGATTATCAAAGGTGAGTATGAGCGGACAAAACGGATTCTTACCGAAAACCGAAGCCTGCTCGATTTGATCGCGAAGACGCTTCTAGAAGTAGAAACGCTCGATGCAGAACAAATCAATCACTTGAAAGACCACGGTACACTTCCTGACCGCCCATATGAGCGTAAAGAAGTTGGCGAGGGTGCTGAAAGTGATGCGAATCCTGATGTTACCGGTGCTCCTGCAGATCCGTCTGTTGGCGATTTACCGAATAGCGAAGGAACGAACGAGCCACTTGACTCGATTGATGAAAAACGAAGAGATTAATTATAACCAGCTGACTGTCCGTCAAAAGACAGTCAGCTGTTTTTTTTGAAATGATTTGTGGTATGATGTGAGGGAAAAAAGACTATTGAGGTTAGTGGGGAATCAGTCATGCTCTTAGTTTTAGATACAGGTAATACGAATATTGTACTCGGTGTCTATGAAGGTGCGGAGTTGAAGCATCATTGGCGGATGGAAACATACCGGCAAAAAACAGAAGACGAATATGCAATGCAAGTAAAGGCATTATTTTCGCATGTCGGTCTTGAGTTTACAGATATTACAGGTATTATCATTTCGTCTGTTGTACCGCCTGTAATGTTCCCGCTTGAACAAATGTGCAAAAAGTACTTCAATCAGGAGCCTGTCATCGTTGGCCCTGGCGTGAAAACGGGACTTAACATTAAATATGATAATCCAAGAGAAGTCGGTGCGGATCGAATCGTTAATGCGGTAGCTGCGATTCATGAATATGGCAGCCCGCTCATAATTGTCGATTTCGGTACAGCAACAACGTACTGTTACGTAAACGAACATGCGGAATACATGGGCGGTGCGATTGCTCCTGGTATTAATATCTCGATGGAAGCGCTGTTCGACCGTGCTTCTAAACTGCCGCGAGTCGAACTGACCCGACCAGAACATGTGGTTGGAAAGAATACTGTTTCTGCCATGCAAGCGGGTATTCTATATGGGTATGTAGGCCAAGTCGAAGGACTTGTCGGTCGGATGAAAGCGGAAAGTAAAAAGATGCCAACTGTTATTGCAACGGGTGGACTTGCTTCGCTTATCGGAAAAGAGACAGACGTGATCGATGTTGTGGATGACTATCTCACGTTAAAAGGTTTAAAACTGATTCATGAACGTAACCAACAAGGAGAGAATGGTAAATGAATGATTATCTAATAAAAGCGTTAGCATTTGACGGTACAATCCGGGCGTATGCTACGCGAACTACTGAAGCTGTGGGTGAAATGCAGCGCCGCCACTATTCTTGGCCAACTGCAACGGCTGCGATAGGCCGTACTATGAGTGCGACTGTCATGATGGGTGCAATGATGAAAGGCGAGGACAAGCTGACGGTGAAAGTGGACGGAAATGGCCCGCTTGGCGCAATTGTGTCAGATGCCGATGCAAAAGGACATATTCGCGGATATGCGCTGAATCCACAAACACACTTCGATCTGAATGCACACGGGAAATTGGATGTCCGCCGCGCTGTAGGAACGGAAGGAATGCTCACAGTCGTAAAGGATCTTGGATTGCGGGATATGTTCACCGGACAAACCCCGATCATTTCTGGAGAAATTGCAGAAGACTTCACGCAGTATTTTGTTGTCTCGGAGCAAGTCCCTTCTGCTGTTGCACTCGGAGTACTCGTTAATCCGGATAACACCGTAAAAGCTTCTGGCGGATTCATTCTTCAAGTGATGCCTGGCGCAACGGACGAAACAATTACGGAATTGGAGCGGCGTATTAGTCAGATGGAACCGATCTCTAAAATGATCGACCGCGGACTGACTCCAGAAGAGGTTTTGGAAGAAGTTCTTGGGAAAGAAAATGTCCGAGTCGTCGACCAAATGGAAGTCAGCTTTGATTGTAACTGCTCAAAAGAACGTTTCGGGACTGCGATTAAGAGCTTAGGGGAAGAAGAAATCAATTCGATGATGAATGAAGATGGTCAGGCCGAGGCGGAATGTCATTTCTGCCTGGAAAAATACATCTATTCAAAAGAAGAGTTAAAGGAATTTGTCGATGAAATCCGGTCTGGATCGTAATCGCGGAGTGAACGAGCCTCAGAAACGACGATTAAAAACAAAACCTCTCGTTCTGGTGATTGCGATTTTAGCACTGGGCAATCTGTTTTGGTTCATTGGCTGGCTCATTCCTGATAAAGCGGAAAGCCCATTCCAAGCGGGTGAAGAAGTGGCGTCTGTTGCCGGGAAACCAATCAAGCGTGAAGAATGGATGACGGCAATGGAAAAAAAGGTAGGCCGTGAAGTGTTGCTTGACTTAGTGAATGATAAAGTCATGGAAACGGCTGCAAAGGAATACAAGATCGATGTCTCCGATGAAGACATCGACCGCGAGTTAGCGTTACTTTCTTCCATTGATGGAAAAGCGTATACTGGTCTGGATGCAGATCAAATGCGCAGGAAGGTACGTTCTGAGCTCATTTTAAACCGTGTGCTGACGAAAGATATTGTAATTAAAGATAAAGCCGTAAAAGATTATTACAAAGAGAATGAGGATCAGTTCGAAATTCCAACGACATACCGGACTTCTTTGCTAGTGGCGTCTACGGATTCGGAGGCGAAGCAAGCGCTCAAAGAATTGAAAGGCGGTTCAAGTTTTGACGTTCTCGCGAAAGAACGTTCAATTGAGTCATCCTCCGCTTCTATTGGCGGCGATATCGGGTATATAAGCAGTCGCACGGAAGAAATTGACCCAGCTATTTTAAGCGCAGCAGAAAAGCTGAAAAAAGATGGTGTAAGCGACGTATTTAAACTTGCAGATGGTACGTATGCGATTGTTGAAGTGGGCGATGTTCTTAAAGGGCGTTCATTTAAACTGAAAGAGGTTAAAGAACATATACGCAGTGAACTGGCTCTGCAGCAACTCTCCCAAGCGGTTACACCGGAAACATTCTGGAAAGAGTTCGATGCGCACTGGTTTTATGGAAAGTAAAAGCTTCGCTCATGCAGCGGAGCTTTTTTACGCGTTGCCGTAGATTTGTATAGTTTGACAAACGGCACATTCCTCTTGTAAACTGAATACATTATAAAACCTACCTATTAACTAGGGATTGGAGTGTTGGAAATGAAGAAAGTAGGAAACTCTGTTGCGGATTTAGTCGGTCAAACGCCTTTGGTAAAGTTGAATCGCCTGACAGGCCCGAATGACGCGGATGTCTATTTAAAACTAGAATACTTCAACCCGGGCTCCAGCGTGAAAGACCGTATTGCATTAGCGATGATTCAAGCGGCTGAAAAATCAGGGGAGCTGCAAGAAGGGGGTACCTTGATTGAACCCACGAGTGGGAATACTGGGATCGGACTTGCAATGATTGCGGCTGCTAAAGGGTATAAAGCGGTCCTTGTAATGCCGGATACAATGAGTCTTGAACGCAGAAACTTGTTGCGTGCATACGGAGCGAATCTTATTTTAACGCCTGGAGCTGAAGGGATGAAAGGTGCTATTGCAAAATCGGAGCAGTTGTCTAAAGAAAACGGATGGTTCCTTCCGCAGCAATTTAATAATGAAGCAAACCCGGAAGTGCACCGCCTCACAACTGGCCCTGAAATTGCAGATGCACTCGACCGTGTAGATGCATTTGTATCCGCAGTAGGCACTGGCGGTACGATTACTGGAGTCGGAAGTGTGTTAAAAGAACGGTTCCCTGATGTGAAAATTATTGCTGTTGAACCGACAGATTCGCCTGTACTTTCAGGAGGGCAGCCTGGACCGCACAAAATCCAAGGGATCGGCGCAGGGTTTATTCCAGAAGTGCTGGATACAGATGTCTATGACGAAATTACACTAGTGACGAATGATGAATCTTATGAATACGCACGCAAGATGGCGAAGGAAGAAGGTATTCTAGGCGGGGTTTCGTCTGGAGCAGCTGTGTTTGCGGCACTGAAAGCAGCGAAGGAACTAGGTAAAGGGAAAACGGTTGTTGCGATTTTGGCTTCGAATGGGGAACGGTACTTAAGCACACCGCTCTATCAGTTTGAAGAAGAGTAATGAAGATTCAAGGGGGGAGCATAAATGCTTCCTCTTTTTTATATCGTTCCAGTGGGAAAATGAGAGAGTAACCGGTAAACTGATACAAAAAGCTGTTTGAGGATGAATGGCAAGGAAGGGAATGTACATAATGGAATTGGATTATGCTAAAGCACCGTATCGGCTGGGCGGGACGGATATCGACTTTTCCAAGGAAACGGTTGTTATGGGGATATTGAATGTGACACCGGATTCCTTTTCAGATGGCGGGAAATTCAGCGAAACGGACGCGGCCCTTCTTCGTGCGGCAGAAATGCTAAAGGACGGAGCGAAAATAATTGATGTAGGCGGAGAATCTACACGGCCTGGTCATACACCGGTTTCGTTAGAGGAAGAACTGGAACGCACAATACCGATGATAGAAGTGCTCTCAAAAGAGCTGGATTGTGTAATTTCAATTGATACATATAAAGCGGCCGTCGCGGAAGAAGCGATGAAAGCGGGTGCTCACATTGTTAATGACGTATGGGGAGCTAAGCGTGAGCCGCGGATTGCGGATGTTGCGAAACAGTACGGTGCTCCAATTATATTAATGCATAATAGAGAACAAGCTATCTATAACGGGAACTTTGAGGATGAATTTCTGGCAGATATTGAAGGGAGTATTGCGATTGCGCGTGAAGCCGGTATAGAAGAACGCAATATTTGGCTGGATCCCGGGATTGGATTTGCGAAAGACTTGTCAGAGAACATAGAAGCTATGCAAAGTCTGGACAGGCTTTCGGCGCTTGGTTATCCTGTGCTGCTCGGGACATCCAGGAAGTCATTGATCGGGAAAGTATTGGACCTGCCTGTTGAAGAACGAATGGAAGGGACGGGGGCAACCGTTTGCTATGGCATCGAACATGGCTGTCATATTGTACGCGTCCACGACGTGAAGGCGATTGCTCGAATGGTGCACATGATGGATGTGCTGACAGGTAAACGGAAAATTACGATCTAGGGGGAACGCAGATGGACTTTATACATTTGAATGAAATGCAATTTTATGGCTACCACGGAGCACTTGCTGAAGAAACGGTACTTGGACAAAGGTTTACAGTTTCTGTATCAATGGCTATCGATTTAGCGGAAGCTGGAACAACTGATAATTTATCTAAAACGGTGAACTATGCGGAAGCTTATTCCGTTGTTCAGTCTATTGTTGAAGGAGAGCCCGTTAAACTCATTGAAACGGTCGCTGAACGGATCGCTGGTAAACTGCTTGAAGATTACCAGGCTCGAGTATCAGGTGTTCGAGTGCTGATTGTGAAGCCGGATCCTCCGATTCCTGGGCATTACTCGTCTGTGTCGGTAGAAATTGAACGAGGTCGGTTATCATGAATACGGCGTTTATATCCATCGGAACGAACATGGGGGATCGTGAAGAATTTTTGAATCGGGCAGTTACTTCTCTGTGCGCTGCAGAAGGAATTGAAACGGTTGAAAGGTCATCTATCTATGAGACTGCGCCTGTAGGAGTGACAGACCAGGCGGATTTTTTAAATGTAGTTGTCCGTGTAAAGACTGTGTTAACGCCTTTTGAGTTATTGACGGAGTGCCAGCGGATTGAGAGCGAGCTGGGCCGAGTGAGGACAATACGCTGGGGGCCGAGAACAGCAGATCTCGACATCTTGCTGTATAATGACGACAGTATTGACTCGGAGACACTTACTATTCCGCATCCCCGAATGCAGGAAAGGGCTTTTGTGTTAATCCCGTTAACGGAACTGGCGCCAGAATGTATAAATTCTATTACAGGCCGTCCATTCCATGAAGAGCAGGCGATGCAAGATGGTGGAGTAGAGTTGTGGAAATCATATAGAGAATAATTGAGTAATGCGGACTTCTGTGGCGGGATATTTTAGACGCTGCTGGTAGTAATAACGGGCAATAAACAAGTGATATCTGGAAGAGCTATGTAATTGGTTTTATAAAGCCGCTTATACAGCGGCTTTTTTTACTTGCTAAGATTGTGTACAATAGGACTATAATAGGCGAATAGCGTATGACCATTATAGAGGAGTGAACAGGATGTCGAATATAGAAGAGTTGAATGACCAGCTTCAGGTGAGACGCCAGAAGATGGAAGAGATTCGTAACGGAGGTCTGGATCCGTTTGGTGCACGATTTGAACGTACTCATTTATCGAATGAGTTAACGGAAGCATATAGCGAATTATCTAAAGAAGAATTAGATGAAACACCGCATGTTGCTAAAATTGCGGGTCGTATTATGACGAAGCGCGGTAAAGGGAAAGCTGGATTTGCACATATTCAAGACCTTGGCGGCCAGATTCAGATTTACGTACGTCAAGATGCTATTGGAGAAGATGCGTATAAGCTGTTCACGATGGCTGATCTAGGAGACATTATCGGTATTGAAGGGACTGTTTTCAAGACAAAAGTGGGAGAACTCTCTATTAAGGTAACGGAGTTCACATTTTTATCAAAAGCATTGCGTCCGCTTCCGGAGAAATACCACGGGCTGCAAGATATTGAACAGCGATATCGTCAGCGGTATTTAGATTTGATTTCTACAGAAGGCAGTAAAGAGACGTTCATCTTGCGCAGCAGGATCATTCAGTCGATGCGACGTTATTTGGATGGACAAGGGTTCTTAGAAGTTGAAACTCCGATGTTGCATTCGATTGCTGGCGGAGCTTCGGCCCGTCCGTTTATTACACACCACAATACATTAGATATGACTTTATATATGCGGATCGCAATTGAATTGCACTTGAAGCGTTTGATTGTCGGGGGATTAGAGAAAGTATATGAAATTGGCCGTGTGTTCAGAAATGAAGGAATCTCGACACGTCACAATCCGGAGTTCACGATGATTGAGTTATATGAAGCGTATGCGGACTATAACGACATCATGGCATTAACGGAGAATATGATTGCTCATATCGCTGAAGAAGTGCTAGGGACAACGAAGGTGCAATACGGAGAAGATATCATTGATGTGTCTCCTGGCTGGAAACGTCTGCACATGGCGGATGCGGTTAAGGAATATACGGGTGTAGACTTCTGGACGGAAATGACGAAGGAAGAAGCGCATGCACTTGCTAAGGAGCATGGCATAGATGTACAGCCGACGATGGAAGTAGGACATGTGCTGAATGAATTCTTCGAGCAAAAAGTAGAAGAGCAGCTTGTACAGCCAACGTTCGTCTATGGGCATCCGGTTGAGATTTCACCGCTTGCGAAGAAAAATCCAGAAGACGGTCGCTTTACAGATCGATTTGAGTTATTCATCGTACGCCGTGAACATGCGAATGCATTCACGGAGCTAAATGATCCGATTGACCAGCGTCAGCGTTTCGAAGCTCAGCTTGTAGAAAAAGAACAGGGTAATGATGAAGCGCATGAAATGGATGACGACTTCATTGAAGCATTAGAGTATGGTCTTCCGCCAACAGGCGGACTTGGAATCGGTATTGACCGTCTCGTTATGCTTTTAACGAATGCTCAATCCATCCGGGATGTATTGCTATTCCCGCAGATGCGTTCTAAGGACTAACTGTAAATTAAGGGGTGCATCTCGTTTGCCGAGATGCACTTTTTCTATTTGAAGATAAAACACTTGCGTTAGTTTCCTATGCGTGATATATTTGAACACGTTGCTTTTGACGTAACTATTTATGTACTACAACTTATGCGAAACGAGCTTTTAAAAAAGTGGTTGACTCGGATTATACAGTATGGTATTATATAAAAGTTGCCAAAACAACAAGAACATACAAAGGAAACACCATGAACCTTGAAAACTGAACAGCAAAATGTCAACGAATTATCGTTTGGGAAGCCGGTTCTGCCGGTGGAACAAACACAAACAGATCTTAATTGATCTGATAGACATCTTAAATGATGCCAGTACGAATTGAGCAATCAATTCTCTTTTATGGAGAGTTTGATCCTGGCTCAGGAC
>JARIBI010000121.1 GCA_029257435.1 Sporosarcina sp.
GTGAACCTTCTGTAACGAGCTCATGGATTCTTGAAAGCATCGCGAGCTGCCGGGTTGGTGAAAGTGCCGCTTCCGGCTCGTCCAATATGTACAGACCGTTTCCCTGAAACCGCTCGATGAAGGCCGCAAAAAATGATTCCCCGTGGGATTGCTCATGAAGAGACTTGCCACCGAAGGAATCAATGATTCTTCATCCTCCCAAAGGTTCTGAATCCAGTTCTTCTATGTGGGTGGCGACATTGTAAAATGTTTCCGCACGAAAGAAAAACGAATCATTCGCCCGATGAACGCCCTTGACGATTCGAAGATACTTATCCAAATCGGAATGCGAGTCATAGCTCGAAAAATTGAAATTCCGCGTGCCCCCTTCTGGATTAAACCCAAGACTGATTGCAATCGCCTCCAGCAGCGTTGACTTTCCCATCCCCTTCTCCCCGATGATATAGGTGACATTCGGATGGAATGCCAACTCTTGCAAGCCGTGGATGAAAGGCAGATTGAGCGGATAGCGCGCAAAGGACTTAATTTGGTCTCTCTTCAAATATAAACTTCGTATGTATTGTGTATCCTTTGTCAGCATGAGCATTGGCAAAGCTCCCCCTTTCTATATTCGCTCGCGGAGAGTTCACTGTTCACTTGTTAATAACGCCAATTTCATAACCTTCATACAAATCCTGACTTTCGTTTCCCCAATTCAAATAGAGACTCGCCAGGTCCTCAACATTTTCAGCGGGAAACTCTCCAGACCGCGACCCAGCACCAATCGTTTCGGATCTAACTTTCTCAGGTTTCGGGTTATACACCACTTTTGTTTCTACGACTTTTCTAATTAATCCAGCCTCAGAATCAATTTCCACGACCATTTGCAGGCGAACTTTCCCCTCTTTCGTTGGAACCTCTCTGAACACCAATTTCTCGTTCCCATGAACTGCCGATTCACCATATGTAACTAACAACTCACCAGTATCTTGAGAAGTGATATCCACAATGATGTAGTTATCCGTTGTTCTTTTTGTCAGCACAATGTCTTTCTTTTGATAGGGGATTTTCACATAAAGATCGTTCAGTGCAACTTGGTGGTCCGCCAATGCAGGTGGATCTATATAATCGGATACCACGCCTGGTCCCGATGGCGCCTCATGTTCCATTGTTCTTTCAGGATTAGGATTCGGTTCGCGACCACCATCGATGACTAGCACAGAAATAAAGATGACCGCTGCTAGGAAAACAGCCACTATATAACTTTTATTCACACTCATTCCCTCTTCCACTTCATATCTAAGATGCACTTTTATTATTCAGGTTTATTTGATTGAACGTTAACAGAAAAACTATGAAATCACATCTATCAAATTCTTCCCGCCAAAAGACTCGGCTAGTATGCACTTAAAATGGCGATTGGCAATAAACTCTAACATTTTTTCTACATACAGCTCATCTGATTTTCCAGCATCTTACTCTTCACTCAGCTTAATAGTGTTTGAATCTTTCGTCAAGACTCTTTAGAAATGAAACCTGCCGTATTCATAGGAAGGTCTATTCCCTGCAAATGGCGGCTGTCTGCATATCAGACTCGCGTTATTGTTTACACATCGGTGATATTTTTGAAGTCGGAGACTCATACCGATTGTGTAACTTTCCAGGTGTCTGTTCGTCTAGTAGTCAAAGGAGTGAGCATATGAATAGGCTGACTGTGTTTCTCATAACGAGTGGTGTCTATGTGATGGCGGGCTGTACTTCTGATAAAAGCAATATGGAAGAAACTGAGTCCGAACAGGCTCAGTTGGTTGCTTCTGAAAAGACATTGCCGAGGAATTTTGAAAGCATCAGCAATCAATCTGTACCCAAAGGGATTCAAGCTGAGCTTGTTAAAACACAAGAAGTGTACGAAGATTCTTGGAAAGAGTTTCAACTTGAAGGTGCAATTCCAGAAATCGATTTCGGGACGAACGATGTTTTGTTTGTCGGAATGACTGAATCCGGCAGTTGTCCCTATATCCTTGATTCCCTCAAGACTAACATAGAAGAGACTCAATTAATGATTACTTTTGAACCGCTGGATGCTGTGTGTACAGCAGATCTGTCACCAAGAAACTTCGTAATTGCGATTGATAAAAAACTAGCTTCTGAGTTAACATCCTTCCGAATTGTGTCGGAACAAAAAGAAATTGAAGTTCCAGTTTTAGTGAAGTCGATTGAGTACGAGGGGTAAGTATGAGGTTCATGTAAATTATGCTTCTGCATTGGTGTTTAAT
>JARIBI010000096.1 GCA_029257435.1 Sporosarcina sp.
ATTTAATTAAATGAAAGGCTGGTGCGCAAATGAAAAAGCTGACCAATCATAAAGGTACTCTTATGAACGGCTTTTTAGGCATCTATTTAGTAGCGGTTTTGATGTTATGGATTAAGACCTATATCACACAATCCACACAGTTTGAACTAGGTGTGGAAGGACCTCTTCAACAATTTCTATTACTATTAAATCCACTGGGTTCGGCTTTGCTGTTCCTCGGAATTTCGTTTTTATTTAGAGGGAAGACAAAATATACATCCCTGCTTGTTCTATACACGCTGATGTCTGTTCTATTGTATGCCAATGTTGTGTATTACCGATTCTTTAGTGATTTCATTACATTGCCTACAATTTTCCAAACTCAGAACTTCGGAGATTTAGGCGGCAGTATTCTTACGCTGCTCAAACCATTTGATATCTTGTTCTTTGTGGACGTTTTCGCAATGTTTTACTTGCGGTTTTCGAAAAGAATACAAAAGCAAACAACTCGTATTGGCTATAAAAAACCAATTACCATTATTGCGGTGGCATTGATCGTTTCCATCATCAATTTAGGACTTGCTGAAGCCAACCGCCCGCAGCTATTGACTCGCGGCTTTGATCGAAACTATATTGTGAAATATCTAGGCATGTACAACTATTCGATTTATGACTCAGTAGAAACCATGAAAGCATCGTCCCAGAGAGCGTTAGCGGACAGCAGTGATATTTCTGAAGTGCTTAACTATACTCAGTCCAATTATGCAGAGCCTAATGCCAACTATTTTGGTGCTGCAAAAGGAATGAACGTCATCTATTTACACTTAGAATCATTCCAAAACTTCCTAATTGACTACAAATTAAACGGTGAAGAAGTGACACCTTATTTAAATGCATTAGCAAAAGATCAAAATACCTTGTACTTTGATAACTTCTTCCACCAAACAGGTCAGGGCAAAACTTCCGATGCAGAATTTATGCTGGAGAATTCTTTATTTGGATTGCCTCAAGGATCTGCGTTCATTACAAAAGCTCAAAATACGTACCAAGCAGCGCCTAGCATTTTGAAAGACTATGGTTATTCATCAGCTGTCTTCCACGGCAATAAAGGAAGCTTCTGGAATCGAAATGAAGTTTATAAATCATTCGGATTCGATCACTTCTTTGATGCTAGTTATTTTGACACGAGCTCACCAGAAAATATGGCCGAATATGGTTTGCTCGATAAACCATTCTATGATCAATCCAAAAGTATGTTAAGTTCGTTACCGCAGCCGTTCTATACGAAATTTATTACAGTCGGAAACCATTTCCCATATACAATGAATCAAGACTTAGTCACAATTAACAAAGCTGAAACTGGAGATTCCAGCGTGGACGACTATTTCCAAACAGCGCGTTATACAGATGAAGCCATCAAACAGGCCTTCGATCAATTAAAAGAACAAGGGTTATATGATAATTCGATGATTGTTCTATATGGTGACCATTATGGTATTTCACATAACCATAATAAAGCGATGGCAAAAGTCATGGGAGAAGAAATTACTCCTTATGAAGGTGCCAATTTACAACGTGTCCCATTGTTCATCCACGTTCCGGGAATGGAGGGCGATGTCAAGCACACTTACGGCGGCCAGATAGACCTTCTTCCAACCTTGTTGCATTTACTTGGAATTGATTCAAAAGAATATGTTCAATTTGGTTCAGATTTGTTATCAGAAGAGCATAACGAGCTTGTTCCATTCAGAAACGGGGATTTCATCAGTCCTGAAATCGATTCAATTAATGAAAAGTTTTATGACAATAAAACCGGATTGCCACTCGATGAAAGTCAATTAGAAGACGCGGAGGCACTCAAAAAAGAGGCGAGTCTTAAATTGCAGCTTTCCGATAAAGTCGTGAATGGCGACTTATTAAGATTCTATACGCCAAAAGGTTTTACGCCAGTGGATCCGTCTCAGTTCAATTACGCTAAAGATTCGGATGAAGAATCTGAGTAACGATGTGACCGGCAGTACGCAGTTTAAGTAAGTAAAAAACACCATCCCCTCGGATGGTGTTTTTTGTTTTGGGGAAGTATAAGACGAACGCGTAGTATACAGCTCATGAAATTGGATTAGATATTTCCTGGAAACTGGATAAGCGATCATTTCCAACGCTTAAGCGCTCTATTCCTATGGCCATTCGCTCCAATCGCAATGTGAAGCGCTCAATTCATATGTTTAACCGCTCTAATCTGAAGCCTAAGCGCTCCATTCAAGTTCTCACGAAGCAGACCAATCGACAACAAGACACACAAGTACAAAAATTGTTTTCATAAAAACTAGAAAAAAGTAAATACTGTTGAAGAGGAGGCGAATTAACGTGCAAACCGAAAAAAAGTACACGGTAGCCGGTACGGATATTGACGAAGTGAAGAGACAGAACGCCAATTCCGGACTCACGTACAATGAACTCAACGAGTTAATTGCCAAGACAGGCGGTAAGGGATCAGCTCAGTACAGTGACAACAACACAGACTCTGCGCAAATGGAGTAAAAGGGGACTTGTTGTATAGGTGATGAACGATTCATGCTTGATTCTCAATAGGATGCTTTTCAATACATGCAAAAAATGGATCAAGCATTATGCTTGATCCATTTTTTATATCAATCGTTTTAATTTGCGAATATTATTGTTGCATTTTACCTGCAGTAAAGCCACCATCTACAGCAAGTGTTACTCCGCTAATTGAACTTGCAAGATCTGAGCAGAGGAAGACAACGGCATTTGCTTGATCTTCAGCTG
>JARIBI010000008.1 GCA_029257435.1 Sporosarcina sp.
AAGAATTTCAACATTACCGAATTACCCCTGGTCAGGTTGTCAATATTCCACAAGGCTGGTGGCATTACCAATTAGCAAATGAAGAGAACACCCATTTACAAGGAATCTTTAACGTGGGTGTGCCCGAGGTGGTCTTCGGATCAGATTTGTTAACTCAAACACCGCCTGATGTAATTCCGTATGCATATGGCATTAATCGAAACCAATGGGAATCTGTGATTTCAAATGTGAAACCGATGACGGTAATCGGCCCTTCTCCACCGAACTAACTTAGTGTGATTAAAGTTGTTATCAATAAAGCTTGTTAGAGATATTAGCAGAAATCTCAGTCTGAATTTCTTCTGCTTTTCCTACATCTTTCACGGCCAAACCAGTACACAGTACATCGATTAAAAACAATTGTGCAATTTTCGATACTAATGACCCGCTATCCAGCGGGTTTTCTTTCGCCGCTCCAAGGAGAATATGATCTGCATATTGGCTTAGCGGAGATTTCAAGTAGTTCGTTAATACAACAATAGCAGCACCTTTTTCTTTCGCAATTTTAACAGAATCCACGATATCCTTAGTCCCACCAGATATACTGATTGCAATGACCACACTGTTTTCATTCAAGGAAGATGCAAGCATCACTTGAAAATGAGGATCAATGACTGCTGTTGCTTGGCGGCCAATCCGCATTAGTCTGCTCTGCATATCGAGCCCTGCAATACCTGATGATCCTACACCAAAGATAACGATATTCTCTTTCTGTTTCATGACTTCTATCGTACGCTGAAGTTCTTTTTCATCAACAAGTCCTGCAGAGTCTTCTACAGCTCTTACCATATTCGTTCGAATTTTATCAAGATAGGTCCCTTTCTCTGGAACAGCCGCACCTGCTGCCAGCTCTTGTGCATAAGAATACTTAAAATCTTGAAACCCCTTATATCCAAGCTTCCTGAAAAAACGAAGTACAGTTGCCTCAGCTGCGCTACTAGCCTCACACAGTTCTGTGAGCGATAGATAGATTACTTGGGTTTCGTTTGCTGTTAAGTACGTATAAATCTTAAGCTCTGACTTTGTAAATTGAGGCTTATATTGTTCCATGAGGACTGAAGGTTTCATCCCTTTTAGCGGTCCCGTCTGCATTCACATCCTCCTCCTTTCTCTTAATCGCCCTGAATAGAATTGTTGTTCAAAAAGTGACGTACCGCTCCAAGCAGATTGGCATCGTTCCCTTTTTCCGCCAGGATAACAGTTAAACAGCTTTTGTGATTTGGCATGAGTTTCGAGGCAAGTGACGTTTGAATAGCTTCCAGTAACAGAGAACCTTGTGCAGAAATCCCTCCGCCAATCACTACCATGGATGGGTTTAAAATGGTTACCAGTGACGCTAGTCCAGTTGTCAAATCAGCAACCCATTTCTCAAACACGATGTTTGCTTCAACACTTCCCGAACGTATCATTTCAAAGAAGGCAGGAAGCTCCAACTCTCCAAACTTTTGATGAACAGCAACCGCAAGTGCCGCACTGGATGCATA
>JARIBI010000156.1 GCA_029257435.1 Sporosarcina sp.
CCCAATTAGCGGACCAGCTGGGCTATTCACGCTATTGGTTTGCGGAACACCATAATACAAAATTTCAAGTTAGTACATCCCCTGATCTATTGGCAGTGCACGTTGCGGCCGTTACTGAGCGATTAACGTCTGTTCAGGCGGCATCATGCTGCCTGAACAGCCCGCTAAAAGTGGTGGAAAACTTTTCACTGCTCAAATCTCATCATCCTAACCAAATTGACTTAGGAATCGGCCAGGCCCCAGGAACCGATGGTATGACTGCCATGGCGTTAAGACGTTCACTGCAGAAGAAGAAGCGGTTACAAGCGATGGCGCAGGTAAATTTGTAATCGGAATGCTAAATCAAGTGAAAGGACAATTGCATTCACTTGCTGAGCAAGCCATGGTGGATGAAATCATGATTATGAAAATGATTTCTGACAAAGAAGGACGCCATCAGTCATTTAAGTTGCTGGCTGATACATTCGATTTGCCTTGAAAAATTTTAAGCTATATAAAGTTGAATAGCTCTTAGAATGTAAAGAATATAACTCGCAGAGCTTTCCTGTCTGCTTACTATAGGCATAACTTTCCATAGTAGTTTTCGCAAAGCCAATGTACTCTTGCTATAATTCATCGAGGGCATTCACAACGCCAGAATACTTCCAAGAGAGAGGTGTGAAAAGTAGTGCGCCTATTGGATACAGTTTCATTTGAGGATTTTCAATTGCACTTACCGCAATCCCTTTTCCATATTTCAAATCAATGATTTCTAATGTTTTGTCCGTAATGATTGTCGTATCAGATGTTTCAAATCCTTTAGGTACCCATGGACTAAAATCCAGCCGCTGCTCTAGCATCATGACGGCGTCTTTTGTCTCTTCCCTAGCTTCATTGAATCGCTCCATGTAAAAGTCTTTATGGGCTTCTGTAGCTTGGTCCATTTCTGCTGTAAAAAGCGGATCCAGGAGAAGCTTTTTCAACCTGCTGATAAACTTCTGCTTTGTAATGAGCCCAGCTTCCTTTGCAAAAATCGAAGTTTCTTCCTCCATCGATTCCTCTAATCTCGGAGACTTTGTACAAACCATCCATCTATGAGCACCTAAAGCTGAAATCAATGTATGTTGTGCCATCACAGTTCCTCCGCTTTCTTGAGCAATTCGACATATTGTTCAGCTGGAATATCGCTTAGTTTTTTCGCACCGAATTCAGCGATCAGATTCTTCACTTGCGCTTGCTAACCTTCTTGCGATAGGGCTGCGAGTTTGGCTCTAACACATTCCACTGTAGGTAGTTTAGGTTTTTCAGTTTTTACTGGCTTCTTTGGCTCTTTCTTTTCTTCATTTTTGTCGACGGGAGCTGCGTCCGGTTGATTGCCTTCCAACGCCAACACTAATGTTTCAATACTCCCTGCTAAATTTCGTAAGTCCGTCGCTACATCAAGAGCGAGTTTAGTTCTACTCATTTTTCTTATCTCCTTTCTTTTCATTTTCCTCATCCAATTGAGTCAGTCGGTTAGCCAATCGCTTTGAAACAATACTAATCGCCGTAAGCACACCAACCATTTCTTCCTGCATGTCTTTATTGACACCTTTTGGTTCTGTTTGAACAGCCATCTCCTTCACCTCCTGTTCTAGAAATAATGCCCTTCACTTATTTGCCAACGGAGAGGGCACTTTGGTAACCAAAATCACAAAAAATACTTTTTAAGCTTGTCCAGTACCTTTTTATGTGGCTTTACTACAGCTACATGGGAGATATTTTCTTCCTTTGCCACTTCTCTGAGCGTAAGGTCTTTATAGTAAAGAGATTGAATTAGCTCTTGTACCTTTTGATTCAGTTCAGCCATCGCTTCCTGCAAGATTATAAGAGTTGCTTTATCGCACAGAATATCTTCTATCATTTGTTCATCTTTAAAGTCCACACCTTGATCCATCAAACGATTGATTGAATCTTCCTTGCTCGGAATGTAATCGATCGTTTCTGCGTCAGGATCAACAGCTATCCGTCCGACTTTAATATCCTGTTCCATATACCTCTCACGTCTTTTCATTCTGTAATACTCTTTGTAAATTTCCTCACTAACGGGCACTTGCTCCTTGCCGATTCTAATAAACTTGTCCATTCTCTTTTCCTCCCAATGGTCCGGCAAGGAGCCGTCGGGAAAAAAAGAGACAAAAAAAGACCGAGCACAATCACCCACATTATTTGTAGGTTGATATGTGCCCGGCCTATTGGTAGTTCACACCACGACTCCATTGCTCGGTACCGATTATTTTTGATTCAATGTGCATTCACTTACTGGATGATCATTTTTTCTCAAAACGTCGTCATCCGGCCTTAGGTAATGCAATCGATTCCTCGCTCGGTATTATCGTGGTATGAACTTATTCTTCAACATAAAAAAGGCCCAGATATATCAGTCATGACTCTACTGATAACATCCGGACCTTAAGGTAGAACTAGTAAGCAGCTCATGGTGAGTGGTAGTCTCCTTTTCGTCTCGTTCTAGATTTTCCGCATACTTGTTTAAACGCATCTGATGCAAGATCAACTTCCCAAACACGCTTACATCTTGTGCATTTTGTTTGCACAGGACCAGCGGCTTCCTCCCCCTTTATCCATTAGCCTGTGGCCACACACAGGGCATTCCACTCTTGTTAACATTGCTTCTTTTACCATTTGTTATCCTCCCAACCGTGTTAAAATTCTTTTATACAAAGGTGTTCCTCAATTATATTTTACACAAGAACATATGTTCCACGCAGTAGAAATACCAATATTATACCTTCCCCTATTATCACATATTCCTCCCAAAACCTACGCAACAAAATTGTGATATTACGGATTTGGGAAATAGGAATAAATAAAAAATATTTCTAACAATTCATATTATAATTCGGCACTATATTTACGTCAATCCCAAATACGCAACTTACATAAAAAATTGCACCAAGTGTTTAAGTGTCTTATAATATGATTGTAGTAAGAATATGGAGGGCAATTTAATGAAGGAAAATGAAATAGGTAAGGTTGATCAAGAAATACTACGAAGGCGTTTAAAAGAAAGACGTCTCTTTTTAAATATGACATATCAAGATTTGGCGGATAAGACTGGGATTAGTAAATCGTCATTGCAGCGGTATGAAACAGGGGGAATTAAAAATCTTCCATATGATAAGATTTTCGCTATATCGGAAGCATTAGAGGTGAATCCAGAATACTTTACGGATTTGTCCAAGGATTATACTGGGGAATCTGCCTTTGAAGTGAAAGTGGTACAAAAAGATAGTAGATTACAACATTTGGCGCATATTAAAGAATTTGAGGAAAGAGCGATTAAGCTTATAACTCCAAACTTAATTTCACAGGGATATAATATTGAACGTCACAGTCGTGGGTCTGTCGGAGATATTGTGGCAATTAAGGGAAAGGAAATATGGCATATTGATTTCCTTTATACGAGAGATGTAAGTAAGTATCCAACTGGAATGGGGATGGGAAGGCAACAGCTTCTACTAAGGTTTGGTAGGCTGGCTGTATATAATAAACCGATTACAAAATACTCGATAGTTATGGATAGACGTGAATTAGCAGAGCAATTTATTCAATTTAAACCTATACATTTAGATATTGAGGCTAGTATTATGTAAGCCCCCAATTAAATAACGCATAGGCAACGCAGCACCCCGCTTGGTACGATATTCGTATCAAACAGGAGGTGCTTTCTTTGTTTTTAAACCCTTTAACGATAGTCCCCGTTTCCTTACAACC
>JARIBI010000056.1 GCA_029257435.1 Sporosarcina sp.
CTGAACATCGGCAATAAAATTGCGAGGACAATAGTCCCAACTAATCCCGCTAACAAAACAATCATGATTGGCTCGATGAGCGCTTTTAGTCGCTCAGTTGAAGCATCGACTTCACTCTCATAGAAATCCGCGACTTTCGCAAGCATTGCATCCAAAGAACCGGTTTGTTCACCGATAGCGATCATGTGCGGAATGAGCGGCGGAAACGCCCAGTGTCCTTCCATCGGCTCGGTCATTGATCCGCCCCGTTCCAATGATTCCCGTGACTTTACAAGCACTTTCTTCACGACTTCATTTTCAATCACTTTCTCTGTCATCGAAATCGATTGCAGAATCGGTACTGAACTCGAGAACAGCGAACTGAGCGTACGCGTTAACGTAGCCAGAACTGATTTTTTCACAATGTCTCCGAATATTGGTAAGCGAAGTAAAATCGTATCCAGCATCATTTTTCCTGCTGGGTTATTTCGAATCAGATAAAACGCAATCGCAATTGCAGCGGCCGTCATCACAATGACATACCAATAAGACAGCGCAAAATTACTGGCGCTCATGACGAAGCGGGTCAATAATGGTAATTCTCCCCCTACACTGGCAAACAAATCTACAAACATCGGCACAACAAACGTCAGTAAGAAAATGACGACTCCGACGGCTACGATCCCAACAACAACCGGATACGAAAGTGCGGACAACACTTTTTGACGTGTCTTGTATGCTTTTTCATAGTGAATCGCGAGCCGATCCAGCGCATCATCCAATGTTCCTGACAGTTCACCGGCTTTAATCATATTCACCACAAGTGGTTCGAATGCTTTAGGATGCTTTGCGAACGAGTCCGACAAAGAACCGCCTGTCCGTAAGTCTTCATTTACCTCTGTCAAAATCTTTTTGAACTGCTTCCCTTCCACTTGAAGTGCTAAGATTCGAATCGCCTCGACGATCGTTACACCTGCACGCAGCAATGTAGAAAACTGGCGCAAAAACATAATGAAGTGCTGGCGTTTTACCGGCTTCCCGATATGAATTTCTTTCGTCAGCGTCGTTTCCGCCTGCTCTGTTAAATTTTTCACACGGATTCCTTCGCGCTTCAACTTTAACGCAGCTTCTCTTTTATTATCAGCAACTACGATACCTGAACGGACCGACTTAGCGTCTCGGCCGTCGTATTTAAAACGAGCCACAATTATGATTCCTCCTGCAAATAAGGCTCAGCGGTGTCATAACTGATCACTCCGCCATCCAATAACTCTTTAACAGATGCATTCATCATGTGCATCCCCATGGCACGATTTGTCTGTATGACATTGGGAATCTGATGCACCTTCTCAGATCGGATTAGATTGGCGATTGCCGCATTTTTAATCATTAGTTCTGTCGCCGCTCGTCTGCCAGATCGGTCTTTTGTCGGTAGCAATCGCTGAGATAACACGGCCGTCAGCACTCCAGCGAGCTGAACACGAATCTGCGCTTGCTGTCCATGGGGAAAGACATCGATAATTCGGTCAATCGTCGATGCGGCACTCCATGTATGAAGCGTAGCCAGTACGAGGTGCCCTGTTTCAGCGGCAGTAATCGCAGTAGAAATCGTCTCTAAATCTCGCATTTCCCCAACTAGAATCACATCGGGATCTTGACGCAATGCAGCACGCAATCCATCTGCGAATGAATCGGTATCAAAACCGACTTCTCGCTGGTCTATGATGCTCGAACCATGATTATGCATATACTCAATCGGATCTTCCAATGTCAATATATGTTTTCTAGATGTTTGATTCAAATAATCAATCATGGACGCCAGTGTAGTAGATTTACCTGATCCAGTCGGTCCCGTCACGAGAATCAGCCCTTGCTTCGTTTCTGCCAGCGTCTTTAATATACCGGGCATTTGCAGGGATTCAATCGTCGGAATATCTGTAGGAATTGTACGGAACGCCAATGACGTCACTCCACGTTGCTGGAACGCATTCACACGAAATCGCGCAACGTTCGGGACTTCATAGGAATAGTCAATTTGACCGTTCCCTTTGAAATCAGCGAACAATTTATCAGGAACTGTCGCTTCGGCAGCACTCATTGTAAACTGTTCGTCTAAATCATCACTTCCAAAACGCTTCAAATCACCATTAATTCGAAATACCGGCGGAGAGCCAATGGTCATGTGAATGTCAGAAGCATGAAGTTCAACCGCTTTCGTCAGTAATTCATCGATCTGTTGTTTCATCATGAATCCCCCCTTATTCCGGCAGTGCAACACGGAGTACTTCTTCCGTCGTCGTCAGTCCTTGTATGACTTTATCCAGTCCATCATCGATTAAAAAGATGGTGCCACTGTTAACCGCAGCTTCGCGCATTTTAGCAGGTGTTGCGTTACTGTTAATCAATTCTCGCATCGCATCGTCAATCAGCAGAACTTCGTGAATCGCAACGCGGCCTCGATAGCCCGTCATGTTGCAAGCTGCACATCCTGAACCGCGATTAATTTCTTCAACCGTTAATCCGCGCTTTGCAAAAATTTCATGTTCGCGTGGCGTTGCAGGCATTTTCTTCCCGCAGTCCCGGCACACTTTTCGAATAAGCCGCTGGGCGACAACCGCGTTGAGTGATGCTGTCACCAGGAATGGTTCCACACCCATATCGAGCAGTCGGGTGATTGATGCAACCGAATCATTTGTATGGATCGTGCTAAGAACTAAATGTCCGGTTAACGAGGCTCTTATCGCGATTTCCACAGTATCTCGATCTCGAATTTCACCCACCATAACGATGTCGGGATCCTGACGCAAGATCGACCGTAAACCAGTCGTAAAAGTCAGCCCTACATTTTGATTGACCTGGATTTGATTGACCCCCGAAAGCTGGTATTCAACGGGATCCTCGACAGTAATAATATTGACTTCTTCGCTGTTCAATTTGTTCAGCGCTGCATATAACGTGGATGATTTACCAGACCCGGTTGGCCCGGAAATCAGCACAATTCCATTTGGCCGATTAATTTCCTCTAAAAATCGGTCCAAGTTCAGCGGATTGAAGCCCAGCTTTTTCAAATCGCTTAACGAACTGCTAAGATCCAATATCCGCATCACTATTTTCTCACCAAAGATAGTCGGTAATGTTGAAACACGCAAGTCAATAGGTCGAAAATCGATCGTCGTCTTAATACGTCCATCCTGAGGCAAACGCTGTTCAGTAATATCAAGATTAGCAAGAATCTTAATTCTGGCTGTCAGCATCCCCTGCATATGTTTCGGCAGAACCCGTTCTGTTTTCAGCAGTCCGTCCAACCGATAACGGATGATAAGTTCGTTTTCTTGGGGATCCAAATGGATATCGCTCGCCTTTTGTGCTACAGCTGAAACCATCAGCTGGTTTACCAAGCGAACAACAGGAGAATCGAGATCTGTCAGTTCTTCCTGCTGTTTCGTTTCTTCAGGTTGATCAATAAAAATATCTTCCAACGACTCGTCCTCATAATACTTTGAGATTGTCCGTAAAATATCGTCTTTAGAAGCGATCGCCGTTTCAATATGAAAACCTGTCGACAAACGTAAATCCTCAATTGTTAAATAGTCCATTGGATCGCTCATCGCGACAAACAGCCTGTCGCCATCCGCTTTCAACGGAACGAGCAAGTTACGCTTGGCAAAATCCTTGTGAACGATATTAAACAATTTCGGATCAAACGGATATCGGAATAAATTGATATGGGGAATCCCGAGCTGGAATTCCAACACTTCAATCAATTGCTGTTCGGTAATGTATCCACGTCCAAGCAGTGCATCGCCGAGACGCTGATCTTTAGGCTTTTCCGCTAAGGCCATTTCGAGCTGAACATCTGTAATAAGTCCAGACTCAACTAATAAATCCCCTAACCGTTTTCGTGGTGCCGCCATTGAAAAACCTCCTTCAAACCGGTTGTTACTTTATCAAATTACCGCCTTTATCGTACAAGTACCCTTCGTCACCAGGCATCGGTGTTTTATTTCCATTTTCTTTCCCTGACGAATTATTCGGAGTGTTAGATGAATCGTTGTTTCTAGAAGGTTTATTCTCATTGGAAGAATCCCCGTCAGAATCCGCTTGATTACTAGGATTTTTTCCTGAGTTTGCATCCTCTTTACTAGGATTTGCATTTGAATCATTCCCAGTTCCACCTGTTCCAGACGGATTTGTCCCCGGTGTATTATCAGCTGGCGCATCTGCTTTAATCAAAGGACGCTGTTCTATGCGGGAAACTGGCGGATAAAAGTCTTCAGATACGGGTTCGTTCGTAAGTAGCGTGCCGTCTTCTAGGATTCTGCGCTGTACAATAATTTCGAAGCCTTCTTTGCCCGGATCTGCGTTTAAGACTTGTCCTTGCGATAGAATTTCACTATATTGAACGACAGTTTTAGGTTCAAATCGATTTGTTTCAGCCACATAGGGGGAGTACTCGTATCGCAGAGGCATTCCTTCTATTGTAATAGCAAGCGCTCCACTGTCCCATTTCGCATGCACTGTATATGAAGTATAGTTAGGATTTGTCATAACATAATCTAACCCTATCTGTGCGTTAATGGCAGCTTCAAACCCTGGTTCTATTCCTTGCGTCAGTTCACGCCGAATTGTTCGATCTTCAATCCAGAAGTTCGTTTGTAACGAAGCTTGATATAGCGTAGATGCAAGAATTGTCAGTTCATCTTCTTCCAATAGACCCACTTGAGCATTCTCTATAAATTCCAGTAATGAAAATGGTGTTTTCGCTTCAATTTCGAACCCATCCAGCTCATCAATCAAATCGAGCATCGGTGCAGTCAAACCATTAAAAGATGTCGTTGCAGATGCGACTTCGGTAAGGGTCTGAGAGGATTCCAGGTAATCTGTTAAAATGATAGATTGCGGCATGATTCCTGATTCCAGCTTCCCACTGATCCCCTTGGCAATCGACTGAATTTCAGTATCGCTGAAAGAGAGCATCGGCAATTGCTGATGCAGCAGTGTTCGAAGTCCATCTTGAGAAATTGTTGAAATTAGAGCGTTCTCCTCTTCAGACTGTGCTTGTTCAATGGTAGCAGAAGGGTTGTAATCTACTATTTCTGATGGCAAAGGAATGATGGCATCCTGGTATAGTAAATCCGCCTGCAACTGATCTTGCATTCCTAACAACTCTGAAGTCAGTTTAACTTCGGCTTCCTTGTCTGTCTGTTTCGATAAATTAAAAGGTCCAGCATATGTATGTTCCCCAAATCGTTTTCCGAAAAACAAGTTCTCTGCAGCAAATGATCCTGCAGAGGCAATTCCAAAAAATAATAAAGAAGCGCCCAAGATGCTTAAAAAATATGTTAGTATCGTTCGATTACCCATGTTCTGGA
>JARIBI010000196.1 GCA_029257435.1 Sporosarcina sp.
TCACACTGTTCTGTTCTTGGCTTCAGATGATTCTAAATTCATGACAGGTCAATTGCTTGTAGTTGACGGCGGTCACTACATGACAAGCCCAACAATTTCAGACGTTAATGCGTATGCAGCCAGCATGCAAAAATAAGGGTGAGTGAACGAACTCCTTCTTTGCCAATTTAGTTTGGTGGAGTAGGGGTTTTTTTATGTGAGTTTGGAAGGGACAGGTTTGAGCTGCGGTTCACGCGGACGCTTTCCTAGGGGCTTGCCCTAAGCCGCTACCTTCGCTTATTCCTAAGGAGTCACTGCATTCCGTTTCAATCAAGGGAACATATGGGAAGTAGTTACTTCATTACAAGTTTTGAGAATAGGAATTAAAAGAAAAAGTTGAAAAGAAATTATACAAGAGAAAGTCCGTATGGGATGTGAGAAAGGTAGGTTAGGAAAAAAGAATTCAGGGAATATTTCTGTAACTGATTTATTTAGGAAGAGGGGGATGATCGGTGAAAAGAGTGATGGTGTTGGTGGTTGCCGGGAGTATGGTGTTTGGAGGATCGGGCTCGGCGCTGGCGAATGAGGATGAAAGTGTACAGGACTATGAAGAGGATTTGGCGTGTGGAGTGTTAGAAATTCTAGGTGACGTACCGCCAAGTTCGGAAGAGACCGTTTATAATGATGAAGGGGAGTTAAAGAGACTTAATTCAGAGATATGTAAGAATGCAGATGCAGAACTAAAGCATGTACATAAAACGGATGATGAAATGGTAAGATCAAGTTGCCTGGATATGGATTTAAAGACTGCAGAAGATCCCGGGAACGAAAGGTATATTGCGAGTATACTGTCCGAAGAGGATCCTTTAACGGAAGTGCATATCAGCACGGACGGCGAAAAGGAAGAAGAATCGAACATAACTGATCAGGATGATGAGAAGCAGTTTTGCTCTGAAACGATAGCACCGGAAGATACTGGTAGTGATGCAGGTGACCAAGAAGAGACAATAACTGATCCAATACAAGATGGAGAAGAGCTTATTAGCAATAAAGAAGAATCGAGTGAAGAAACAATTATTCCAGAATTGAGTAATAATCTTGATTCCACTATAGAATCTTCAAATGAACTGACGGAAGAGCAAGACGTAGATTCGGTCTCAACTGACAATATAGGGGATGACCCGGATGCAGACGATGTTACGGAAATTGAAACGCCGACACCAATTACAAAGGAAGCACCAGCAGATACTGTGAAAACAGCCAGTGTGGAAAATAACCCCATTATCCAGACAGAAATTGAAATTGATACGATCACACACAAAAACACATCGAGCACGGATTCATCAAGTCAATCAACTGGCAATGGGGACTCTTCAAATTCCAATACTATGCAAAACCGACCTGACAAAGGAGCAGTAAATAAGTTTACCAAATTATCCTCAAATCACAGCTCTCCAAAACAAGAAAATCTAACTATGAACAGTGAGCTACTTCCTCAAACGGGCGGTAATTTGAATCAGACCACTATGCTGATGTTAAGCATAGCATTCATACTAGCAGGCGCTGCACTCCGAATAGTTTCATCAACAAAATCTAATTGCAGGTAAGGGGGAGAGGAAATGAAAAAGACAGGACGGTGGATTGGCAATGTTTTGCTCCTAATAGGAGTCTGCCTTCTAGTCTGGCAATTTATCGGAACAAAGCGTACGGAAAGTGTGCGGGAACAGCAGTTAGATGCATTTGCAAACCTGAAAGCTCAGGCAAAGACTGAAGAACTACCAGAGAAATCAAAAGATAAGGAAACTCAAATGCAGACTGAGGAAGAGGCAGCTTCTAATAAAGTACGTGAGAAGGACGTGGGAGAGCTGGTGGGTGTTCTTTCCATTCCGCAAATTGACATTCATGCCCCTGTGTCATATGGCGCAACACCTAGTATTTTAGACAGCGGATTTGGTGCAATTCCAAGTAACTATGAGCCGGGAGTTCAAGACGGAAGTTATGCCATCGCGGGTCATCAGTCTCACGTATTCGGACAGTTTTTTAATCGTTTGGATGAACTCAAAACAGGCAGTCGATTCGATTTGGAAACAGTGGATGAAACACAAACCTATGAAGTGTACGAAACCCGCATCGTCTTCCCTGAAGAAGTAGAGGCAATTGCGGAAGAGCCGGGAATTTCAAAACTGTCTCTCGTCACCTGTTATCCTCAAAACAGCAATAAGCATCGTTTAATTGTAATGGCTAAGCGTGTGGACAACTAGATAAAGGCAAAGCAAAAAGCAGACGGAAAATGCGTCTGCTTTTTATCTGTGTTTAATTATCCACAACATCACTAATCTGATAGTAACCGTCTGAATCCATAACAATTGTATATGTTTTCGACTTTTCAATATAGTTTTCTTCCCCGGCACTATCTGTAACTGAATAGGAGAGATCCGTTGTGACGAAGGCTTGATTTTCATAGATATCAACCGTTGTTATGTCAGTTGAGAAAAACTGATAACTCCTTCCGTCCGAAGCTACTTCCTGTATAAATGTTTGAAACTCTCTAGTAGATGGCGCACCGGGCAGCAAATAACTCATAAGAAAAGTAGAATCGCCCGCTTGTATGGACATTTCATATTCTTCCCGGAATGAAGTCATGAAATCTATTAAGTTCTCTTCATAAAATCCACCTTCGTATGATGATGAATCTTCTTCATATCCATCGTCTTCACTTTCATCGTATTCATAGAAATCTGTATACTCATCATCGTAAGCAATATCACTTTCATAGTCCTGACTAGCTGTATAGGTATCGTATACACCGAATAATGAAGCTATGGAGGTTTCACTCATTGGAGAAGCTGCCCAATGGTCTACGAAACTTATTACGCTATGCATGGGAATAGAGAAGCCGAACAAATTATTTTCTTTATACAGCAATGAATTAATGCCAATAACTTTACCAGTCTTCGCATCCAGCAAAGGTCCTCCACTGCTGCCCTGATCAATCTGAGCATCGATTTGATAGATCTTTTCATAGACAAATCCCAGTTCCATATCGCGATTAAGTCCAGTCAAATAGCCGACTGAGGCCGAGTTTTCAAAACCTTGAGGGCTTCCGAGGGCAATCACTTCAGTGCCGATCGGTGTTTCTTCGCTTTCCATCGCAAGAGGATCTAAATTGCTGAATGCTTCTGCCCGAATGAGTGCCACGTCATAACGATCTGAAATGCCAATGACTTTTCCAGCTACATCCTGTCCATCGGAGTTCCGGACGACGACATCGGTGAATCCTGCTACGACATGAGCGTTCGTTACAATGAGTCCGCCTTTCTTGTATAAAAAGCCTGAGCCGAGCCCGTCGCGTGTGAAAATCGTAAATACACGGGGCAGAGATTCTTTAATGACCTCTGTCTTTTCTTTATCAGGTTTCACAGTCTTTGTCTTAATTTGTTGCGAAGAGAGGGGCTTCAATGGTTTCTCTTTTTCGACAATTACTTCTTTAATAGGTGCAGGTGAGGCATCATCTG
>JARIBI010000110.1 GCA_029257435.1 Sporosarcina sp.
GTTAACAACAGACGATTCTGTTGATACGATTGATATCAAAGTTAATGGTGTATCAACGCCTTATCCTATGATTATTATAAACTAACGCGGGTTTTTACCGCAGAATGCTTGTGCTGCAAACTGGGCCTTATCTAGCATGAAAATTATTGCTTTGCGCTCCAGATGGAACGCTTTCCGAGGGGCGTAGCTTGAGCCTCCTCAGTCGCAAAAAACGCTCCTTGCGGGGTCTCAAGGCGCACGCTGATCCCTTCGAAGTCGTCCGTCTTCCGCTCCAAGAAACTGCGGGTATTATTAATAAAGCATCCATTCAACGAACGGGCCATTTTGCATTATTAGATTGATTATTTAACAGGTAATTGACTTTAACAAAGGAGTGATTAAATGAGTATGGATATAGCAGTATCTCCGCTATATGCGATTGGTGGAGTCATACAATTGATTCTATACATAGGGGCTATCCCGGCAATTATTTATGCGTTATATTTACTTCGTAAAATTGCAAATAAGTAAAGAATAATCTAATTACGTTAATGTGTTTGTTCTGCAAATGGGGGGCGTTTGCTTGATAAGCAAATGCCTCAATACCGCAATCGGGCCAGATTATGAAACTATTAGTTAATGGTTCCGTATAAAAGGCTAATCTATTTTCTGAAAGGAGATGTATATTGAATGACGAAAAGAACAACTATTATATTGTTGAGTGGTTTACTAGTGGTTATTGTTTTTGTAATATTCAGTGCATTTTATAAAAAGAATGATGTCACTTCAAAATGGAATGAAGTTGTTTTATATCAGGAAAGTTCGAATGAGTTGACCAATTATACACTATCATTTGTAGGTGGCTTGTTAACAATTAAGGATGAAGTTATAGGTGGAATGGACGTTGAGATGAGTGAAGCTGAGGTTTATGAAAAAGCAGAAGAGTTTAAAACTAAAAAAGAAAAACTAGCTCTTAAGGTTGGAGAGTATTCAGATTATCGCATCAAACAGAATAAAGAATTATATAAAATTACCGTTCCTGGTGAAAAAGGATTCACTTATACCTTGGAAAAAGTCGCTCCTCGAAAATTCATGGGAGAAGATGGAATTGGATATACGACGAGTTCATTTACCGATTAAAGAAGGTGGTCTGCACTCTTTCATTCGTATCTCAACTATCGGGGGCGATTGTGAGACAACTAGATTAGGAAAAGAGATGTATAGTAGTTTCAAACATATTATTGAAAAACCGTTCCGGAAAAATACTATCCGGAACGGTTTTTGTTCTATAATTTTAACAGTTATTAAACTGTAGTAGAAGGAAGGAGTGGGAGGTATCTTTTCTACTCTGGTTCGTCCGTATGACATTTTTGGAATCCTGAACTGGCTTTACATCGAATCGGGGTTGTAGATTGCAGGCATTCAAAAGGCGTAAAAAAGAGAAACCGCATAAGACAGCTGTTTGCGCATCGCTAGCACCCCTTCAGAAGACTAGAAATTCCATATAAAATAACACAGATAATGTAGAATTATTAAAATTTTGGAAATATTGGGAGGGGAATTTGGTTTGTTGTAGAAGTTACTTATAACCTGTGAAGTTCCATTTCACTGGTTATAAGAATGGAGGATGAGAAATGAAGAAGAAAATTGGAATTACGGTTGCTGCAGCAGGAATCGCGTTGTCGTTGTCGTTTGGTATGCCAACTCAGTCATTAGCAGAAGTGGGTCCTGCAGATCCGATTGTGGAGGCTGCAGCTAGCAAAGTGGTGAACGTGACTAAGACTATTAAAACCGGGGACGTTATACCTGCGACCTTGAATTACAATACGGGAGGCTGGGAGGGCACGTTGCGTCTGACATCTAAGCAGGCAGTCGACGGCGGTTATCTCGTTATCTATTCAGGAACTGTCACGTGTTCTGGAAATTGTGCTGTCCCGCAAATTGTCTCACCCAAATGATTGAAATGATCGAGCGCATGCATCTGCAGATTTACAGATTATGTGCTCGATGTTTCTTGTTTATGCCTAGTTGTCCGGCGACACCGAAAACGCGAAGGCATAATTTGCCTGGCCTTTCACTTCGAGGTCCCATGTGACGGTCGCCAAGTAGAAATACCGTCCCGGCTCCTCGGGCACGTCCAAGCTGTTGCCGACATTTTTATACCGCGTTTCAACACCTTTGAAAATTTGGGTGATGTCGACACGGGTACCTTGTAAGGTGTCCAGACCATTATCAGAAAGCCACGTCCAAGATGGATTGATGCCCATGGAAAAAAGGATTCGATCGCCCGGTTTTACTCTGCCTGTAATGGTGTCCGACAACAAGTTTCTCGGATCTTCCGGTTCCACCAAACAGCCCTTTCCGTTTTCGGTCCAACAGTAATGGCCCAGAATAATGGTAGTTGAGTTATCGTCCCCATTCCCACTAAAAGCGTAAAATTCCGCAGGCCTTCCTAGTTCCCTTTTCTCTGTGGGACTGTTTATTGGTTGTTGTTCGTTCTTCTGAATCGGCTTTACATCGGTTTGTGGCTGTGGACTGCATGCGGCGAGCGCCAGCAGCACAAGTAGGATGATGAAGTGGATTGTTTTGTTCTTCATACGAGTCTACCTCCTGTTGGATGAGTGAGTATTGCGTTATCGTCATCTCAGTGTACAGGATTTTACTTACAAAATATACAAGTTATTATATATCTTCGCTACTTTATTGAGTAATATGAAGATAAAAGCTTTCTATGGATACATGGTATCAAAGCAATCAGAAACGCATACGTTGTACGATCAACTTGCGGAGGGATTTTAATCTCTTATACATACCTATAAATCAGGAACAGAACGAGACATACCGGCTGTTCGAAGGGAGCTATGCAGTGCGGCTATTACAATTTGAATTGAAAAAACAATGGACATCCGGACTTTTCAAAGTGTTGCTTTCGTTATTTTTTCTCTGTATCATCTGCTATTTTGTATATGCTTACATGAACACCGTACGTGTTTCGGATGCGGAACTCGAGATTAGGGAGCAGATCCGGCAGAACGAGCTACAGATGGAAGAGCAGTCCGAGGGTGAGGACGGAGAACCGTCGGAAGACGAACTGTTCTGGCAGGAGTACAATCAGAAACAGGAGATATTACTTCAAGCTTATGAGAAGGGTGACTGGAATGCCATTCTCCAGATGGAAATTGATCAGATGAGGCCCGATCTCGATACACTCATCGTCAGCCGGCAATATTACACGTCCTCATTCCCGACGCTGTTCACGACGGAGACGAGACGAGCGCTGTTCCAGTATATGCAGGAACACAGCGTGACTCCGATTCTACCGATAGACATATACGCTTGGCGGACCCTCTATGATCTCAATTTTCCAATCGAAGGGACGAATGATGATGAGTTTCTGAAAGACTTTGTCACTGAGCATAGCACATTGAATTCGTCGGTTGGCCTTTATTTCCTGAAGCAGGTGACGGACATACTGTTTGGCCTGACCGGTCTGGTATTTTTCCTGCTGCTGTTTAGCGACATCGTGACAAAGGAAGGTATTGGCACAAACGGTCCAATCCAACTTCTGCAGACACAGCCTATTCGTAGACCGCTTATCCTGACGGCAAAACTCGTGACAGTGCTCCTCGTCAGTGCAGCTATTCTGCTAGGCGGGACGATACTGTCCTTAGGGCTCGGCGCTGGATTCGACAATCTTGGAGACTGGGACTATCCAGTACTCATCTATGGTGAAAATTATGCGTATGAATTCATCCCTATGGGTGTATACCTTGTCAAAACAGCGGTCCTCTTCTTCTTTGGCCTGCTGTTCGCTCTGGCGCTACTGTTTTTCTTTTCTTACGTGACGAAACGGGCCATCGCAGCACTTGTCCTGTCCATCACGGTCATCCTGCTTGGCATCCAGCTCAGCAACCAAGTAGCGGGACTCGCGCTCGCTCCATATTTGCCATTCGCCTATTTGGCTTCCCCGTATATTGTCACAATGCAGACTGCCATGGTCTGGAATAATTTCCAGTTCACGTTCCAGCATGGCTTGTTCGTGCTTGGCATTGCGTCCGCCGTCCTGCTCGTCGCTACGTATGTGTGGTCGAGCATGCAACTAAAAAGAAGCTGAAGAACTCGTTTCTAAAGGAGGAAATCCGATGATCATCCAAGTGGAAAACCTACAAAAACAGTATAAAAAACAACATGTGTTACGGGGAATCGATATTACTGTCGACAAGCCGCAGATCATTGCGCTCGTCGGACCGAACGGCTCAGGGAAAACGACGCTCCTGAACTGCATGACGAACCTCCTGTCGTTCAACGAAGGGAGCGTCACATTGTTTGGGAAGAAGAACACTGATATCTCTGTATTCAAAGACGTCTCCTACTTGCAGGACAACCGGATTCTGTACGGAGACTTAACAGGATACGACCATTTAAAGTTCGTATGCAGCATACAGCAGATCCCGAACGGGCGGATTCGACAAGTGACCAACCGTGTCGGCATGACAGCTTATATGAAAAAACGTGTGAGGAACTATTCCCTCGGCATGAAACAGCACCTGCTACTGGCGATGGCTATTTTGAATGAACCGAAACTGCTCCTGCTGGACGAACCGCTCAATGGCTTGGATCCTTCGAGCGCCATTACAATGCGCAACATCTTACTGGAATTGTACGCACAAGGGACGACGATCTTTATCTCCTCCCATAACCTTGACGAAATTGATCGGTTGACGAATACAATCTATTTCATGAAAGACGGGGCTTTGTTGAAAGAATCACTGCAGGATATTTCAAGAAGCGAGTATAGGATAACTGTCGACGAGCCGGAAAAAGTCGCGTCTGTCCTCGAGAAAGCGGAAATTTTGTTCAGAACAAACGAAGAAGGACAGATTGAGTTTATGGAAACAGGTGAACCGCTTCAGCTCCTGCTCGATCAGTTGAAAGCAGGCGGGCTGACCATCCTTCGCATCGACAACCGGAAGATAGGAGCGGAACGACGTTATCAGGAGCTATTTACAGAGGAGACTCCGCGATGATGCTATTTCTCTTTGAACTGAGAAAACTACTGTTTAGTAAGAAGACAATTGCTATTCTTACCGTCCTGATTGCATTCGTCATTCTGCTGTTCGTGCGTAATCTCTCCTTCCAGCCTCTAATTGCAAAAGAAGAACGCCAAGCAATCGATGCCCAAATCCGGACGAGTCAGGCAAATGGCAGAGCGCATATTCTGATGCTGGAGAAGAACCCGGAAGACGAAAAGCAGAAAGAACTGCAATCAGTCAATCTGCAAATCCGGGATCCGCTATACGATTTGGCGTCTACTTATTCATATGAGAACTGGGAAGAGAATCTGAAAATGCAGAACAAAATATGGAGAACGACGCTTGATTACAAAGAGTTGGGCGGTGAGAGTCCATTTTCAAGGGGAGAGATTGTTCAAAAGATTACACTAAACGAAGAGTTACTGAAACAGGGAATTCATCCGGAACACGCTACATACAGTATCGCTGCACCTAACTTCATGAAGCAGATAGTGGACATATGGATCTTTGGAGGTGCGCTCATCCTCCTTGTGCTCTTGGTGGGGGACATTCTGTCATCTGAATATGAAGGTCATTCCGTTAACTTATTATTTACACAGCCAATCAAAAAAACGTACATCATAATGGGGAAGTTTGGGAGTGCGTTTATCCTATATGTCTTTGCACTAATAATTACACTCGTAACTGCAATGATCGTTAGCTTCCTATTCGGAGACAAAGGTTCTTTTAGTTATCCGATTTTAATTGAAAAGAACCAATCGATAGAATTTTTGAGTATTGGTCAGTATATGACAAAAGGGCTGGTCATCACAACAAGTCTGATTTTGCTCGTGATTGCACTTATCCTGCTGTACAGTCTCTATCTGAAGCGGACGATGTCTACAATAGCCGCCCTACTCGGCACGTTTGCCATAGGATACGTGTTGACTGCATTTATCTCTTGGAATTCACTTGACTGGCTAAATCCTTTTCTGAACATGTTACCAAACGATCTGATTTTGGTTCAGAACGACAGAACCTGGTATGAGGCAATACCCGTTACACTGTTGCTAACGGTAATTATATACGGTTGGAGCATCCAGAAGGTGAAAAACAGTCGGATGGTGGGGTAAGGACCTCCGGTGTTTATGGAAATTGAGTACGAAGGGCAGATATAAAGGTATTAGTGATATGAAAGGAAAAACAATATACAGTAGTTAGATAGATGAAGTTCTTCAATCGGGTGCAATTCTTGTATAAGAGATCTGCACCCTATTCAGTAATAGGGCCAATTTAATGAGTATGGGGGGACGTATATGACAACAACCTATGTAAATTGGGGAGAAGCAAAAGTAAAACTAACTTGGAGACCCGAAAGCCACATTCCACAATATAATTTAATTACAAGCGTTCATGGATTTTGTTTTCATAAAAATAAGTTGTTATTGGTTAATCTAAATCATAGGGGCTGGGATTTTCCAGGAGGTCACATCGAATTAAATGAAACCCCAGTGGAATGTTTGAAACGTGAAGCCATGGAAGAGGGTTACGTTGAAGGAGAATGTCATTTTCTTGGCTATATTGTAGTTGACCATAATGAAAACCCAAAGTGGAACGAAGACAGTCCATATCCAAAAGTCGGGTATCAGTTATTTTATCGTATGGATGTTGAGAAATTACATAGTTTTGCAGGAGAGTATGAAGCTTCGGAAAGGCTTTTTATAGACCCCAAAGAAATTTCGGATTACTACCGTGACTGGCATGAACTATATCAAGATATATTGAATTACGCATCTATCACGGAATAAATGCTAATTCCAGAAATGGGGGCAATTCTTGAATAAGGATTATGCCGTTAAAGGGCCATTTTACAGTATAAGATGGCGATGAAATTAACCTTACAGTGTACTTATTCTGTTTGAGTCAAGGGAGTGAATAAAATTGGACAAAATAAAGAATGGCGTTTTTATTTTTTTAGGCATAAGTATCTTGCTTGCAGGTGGATTTATTTCGAGCGGTCTCAGTGAGGTCGCTGAAAGTATTAATCAACAGGACACGCCAGTTGGTGACTCACAAAGAATGATTGTGCAAGATGGAGTTATATACATGTATGACACAATCACTGGACAAGTTTGGAAGAAGGAAGATAAAACGGAATCTAAGTGGGAAGAGGTCAAGAAACCTTATGAATATTAAATAACTAAGGAGACAATTGGGTGCAATTGTAGCACAAGAAGTTAAGGGGGTGGCGATTGCCATCTCTTTTTTATTTGGACCAGTGCAAAGTAACACTTAAAACAGGTGAGAATTAACTCCTAAAGTGACAACTAACAGCCATCTTTGGATTAAAAATTAAAAAGTTGCATCTTTTTTCAATCATTCACTCTCTAATAGATAGGACGGTGAAAAGATAATGGGGTATGAAAAGAAAGTCATAAAAGCAATCGGGGGAGATCGCGAGGCCCTATTGTATTTAATTCAACAGCAAAAAGAGAAAATTTATCGAACTGGCTATAGCTATGTGGGAAATAAGCCTGATGCATTAGACATATTCCAGCAAACAGCACTCTTAGCCATAGAGTCAATCCATCAGTTGAGAGAACCAAAGTACTTCTCAACATGGTTAATGAAAATTTGTATAAATGTATCGCTTGATGTGCTACAAAAACAAAAGAAAGTTGTTCTAATGGATGATCTGAAAATGCAATCCTACAGCATGACCGACACAAAATCCGATGAAAAAATAGATTTGCTGAATGCAATCTACCACTTAGATGAGAAATATAAAACTGTATTGATTCTGAAATATTATGAAGACTTAACATTTGAACAAATAGCAAATACACTTGATGAGCCACTCGGTACTGTAAAGTCCAATGGCAAAAGAGGTTTATCAAAACTTAAAATTATGTTAAAAGGAGTGTATACAGATGAACGAGCAAAATCGTTTTAAAGAAGCACTTAATGAAATTCCTGTGCCTTCTGAAGAGTTGGAACTAACTTTAGATAAAGCTTTCGGAAAGAAAAAACGCAGAAAAAGTACATTTAAAAGAGCGATAAAATACACATCTGCTGTGGCGATTCTCTCTCTATGTACGATTTCTTCAGCTTATGTCTCTCCGGCATTTGCGAAATTTGTTACTCAAATACCAGTGGTGGGTTATGCTTTTGAACACTTTATTTTACAGGAAGATTATTATCAAGCATATGAAGGTATTAGTACTGAACTCGGGTTAGTTTCAAAAAGTAAGGGGATTGATATTACTATCGAGAAAGCATTTTACGATGGAAATTTGGTCACACTATCCTTTGTAGTTAAGACAGATCAGGATTTAGGGAAATTACCTTTGTCTGAGGAGCCGACTATAAATAATAAAAGAAGTGCAGGAGGGTATGAAGGCGAATATGTAGATGGAATTGGATTTGTTGGTATGATGAAATTAAAAAGTCCGGAAAAACAAAAGGACATAGTGAATGTTGAGTGGGAGCCAACAGTAGTTCTTCCTGATGAAACGATACTTGACGGTGATTGGAATTTCGCCTTTTCTCTAAACGCTTTAGACGGAACGTTTATTCCTATTAAAAAAGATGTTAGCGCAGAAGGCGTGAGGGTAGAATTAATAGATGCAGTGAAAACAGATGTCAACTTATCAATCAATTATTTACAAGACGTGGAACCTTCTGTTCACGATGATTGGATGGCTGTTGAAGCAGAGTTAAGGGCAGTCGATAATTTGGGGAAAGAATACAAAGTTCCGTATAACGGTGGAGTAGGAACGGCAGGTGCGGATTCTGGTGAAGACATAACATGGAATGCAACGGTCCATGGGCTAAATCCGAAAGCAACATCCATTACATTCTATCCATTTGCGCATGCGAGCAATAGTCAAAGTGATTTTAAACGGATTGACTTTGAACCTATTACAGTCGAGTTGAAATAGTGATGAAAGTGCCTTCTTTTACATTGGAGATAAATGTGCTCTTACAATAGTCATTGTTGTTCCTCAATCGGGGGCGTTTGTGGAACATCGATTTGCCAACATGCTCGATTTTACTATAGCCCAGCTATGAATCAACAAAAAGAATCCATTCTGAACACGAACTGTTCAGAATGGATTCTTTTGATGTTCGAACTATTCATCACCCGCGGAATGGCCACCAGACGCCTCGGCCGAACGATACGGTGATCGCCGGAATCAGAAGCGGCAGAATGATGAGGCCATACAGCAAGAGACCTGTAATGACAATTGTTGCAATCTGCACTAGGCTCAAGACGCCGGATGGCATCATTGCACCGAACGTACCGGCGAGAATGACGGCTGCTGTGATGATGACTGTCCCCATCTTCGCCATGGAAATCTTCAATGCATCGGCAATCGTACTTCCTTTGATGCTCTCTTCACGGAAACGGTCGAGCAGGAAGATCGAATAGTCGACACCGAGAGCAATCAGCATGATGAATCCGAAGAATGGAACTGCCCAGCTGATGCCGTCATAACCGAGACCATTCACAAAAATCAATTCCGTCATGGAAATTGCTGTGTAGTATGTGAGCAGCAATGACCCGATCATATACAGCGGCATGATTGCGGAGCGGAATAGGATTGTCAATACGACGAACAGTCCGACCAGCATGATAACCACGGTCCGGGTGAAGTCTTGCGATGAAATATCATCAAGGTCTGAGTTCATGCTGGAAATCCCTGCGAATGCAACTTCCGTGTCTTCAAATGGCGTGCCGATGACAGAAGTTCTTACGCTGTCCTTGATTGCATGTACGGTGGCAATCGATTCGCGGGCATAAGGATCATCTTTCAAGATCACTTCCATAAGAATTCCGGTTTCATCGCCAAACGTATACCGATCGATGACCGCTTGGAACTCTTCTTCCCCGAGTGTACCTGCGGGAATGTAGATCCCTGTATCACGGATGCTTGGTGTTTCACTCATATCTTTCAGCATATCTGTCACTTCTGTGAGGCCTTTGCTGATTTCAGTGAGGCCATTTTTAGAATCAGTGACGCCTTTGGCAAGTTGACCAAGTCCTTCGCTCAGCTGCCCGATCTGAGAACCGGACCCTTCAATCTGCCCTGCAGCACCATTCAAACTCGATGAAATCTTACCGAGTTCTGTACTCAGTGCGTTCAAACCGCCTGCAGCCTGAGCAGCGGGCATTCCTTGCGACAGTCCTCCAGCAATTTGTCCGAGCTGGTCATTAATTTGCCCGATTCCTTGTGCTGCCTGACGTAATCCGGCACCGCCTGACGATGCTTCAGTTCCGGACGGTAGCTGGCTTGCGGCATTGTTCAGTCCGCCTTCGACTTGACCCAATCCGTCTTGAACGCTTGTTATGCCGTCGTTCGCTTCTTTTAGGCCATCGGAGATTAACCCTAACTGTTTATCGACATTTAAATCGTCGATCTGTTCACCCGTTGGACGAGTAATCGTACGGACGGATTTCACTCCGTCCACTTTCTCCAAGTTACGGCTGATTGTCTCTAAGTAAGGGACCTCTTTTTCATCAACAATTGAATTTTTGTCTTTCAAAATGACTTGGACCGGAAGAGAATCCCCTTTCCCGAATCCTTCTGAAATCAAATTCAACCCTTTCACGGATTCTTTCGACTGATCGATTTCATCCACAGTATTAAATGAAAGGTCGTTGTCGTATGTCAGCAATAATGGCACCGTGATGACAGCGACGATTGCCATCGAGAGTAATGGACGTGAAACCGACAGCTTGCTGAAGCGGATCCACAATTTACTGTCATTGTGAGTCGTAGCTTGTTTTGCTGGCCAGAACAATTTGTCTTTCAGCAGCATCATGAACAATGGAACAACTGTGAATAACACGATGATCAGAACCGCAATTCCGACTGCAACCGCAACTGCGGATTTAAAGATTGGGAAATCCGCGAATCCGATTGCGGCAAATCCGATGAATACCGCAAGTGAGCTGATAAACAATGTTCGGCCAGCGGTTTTGTACGTATTCACAATCGCTTCCTGGATTTCATGCCCTTCAATCAATTCTTCTTTGTACCGGCTCAAGAGCAGAATACAATAATCGGTTCCGAGACCGAATAGAATCGCAACAAGGAAAATCTGCGTGTAGTTGGAGACCGGGAATCCGAACCAATCCACAAAGAATGCTACGAGAGATTGGCTCAGTAAGTAGGTAATCCCAACTGCGATTAATGGAACGATTGGGGTCACGATTGAACGGAACACGATAAGCAGCAAAGCAAAGATGAGGACAACAGTAATGACTTCCGTTTTCTTCAATCCTTCTTGCGCGCTGTCGTTCACATCATTATTGATAATGGCTTCGCCGGTTAAATAGACAGTTGTGTCTTTCGGCAGCATTTCAGAACGGATTTTATCGCTCAGATCAATGATTTCATCTTCTGAACCATCTACTGTAATCGGAACGAGCACCGTCTTTTTATCTTCAGAGACGAGTTGGTCTTCAATCTCTTTGCTTTCAAACGGATCCATGACAGCAGTTACGGGCTTTCCTAAATCCGAAATCTCTTTCGCTGTGGTCTGGACTGCTTTCTTATCTTCATCTGAAACGGCTTTGTCAAAGTCATAGACGAGTGAAAGTGTATCTTCTGAAGCACCTGCTTTTTCTAAGATATCCGCAGCTTTTTGCGAATCGGCATCCTTGGCCAATTGGAACGAGCCGGCTTCTTCTGCCTGTTTCGCGAGATCTGGAGCAACGAACAATAATCCAATTGCAAGACCGAGCAGGACGATGAAGATCGGCCATCTGAATTTCAATATCGTTTTCATTGGTCATACTCCCTCATTTGTAAAATATCTTTCAGTTTGCGGAACGTGCTAACGAATTGAACCAATTCCTCTTCCGAAATTTCATCCGTAAATAGGTTAGCGATTGTTTCATTTATAGCCGTGTTGGACGCGGCAAGTATGTCTTGGCCGGCTTCAGTCAGACGTACCACTTTTGCGCGCTGGTCTTGTTCGGAACGTTCTGTCCGCACTAATCCTTTGTCATCGAGTTTCTTCAATCGAGCTGTAATAGCACTTTTGTGCACACCCTGTAAATCAGCGAGTTTACTATTCGACAAGGAGCCATACGCAGCTAAAAACTTCAATGTTTGAATTTGCTCTGGAGAATACTCTTTCCATATTGGCGATTGAACTGATTTCAGGAAATGCTCAGTTCCATAAATGATCACTTCCTCGAATAACTCAATCGCTTCTAATAATGTCTCTTTCATAACCAGTTCACCCCCTAAACTATTTACTAGTTTAGGGGATAAACTATCGAACGTCAACTAGGAAGTTTTCAATCGGTTGTGCCCATATAAGTGCTTACTTCAGATGTGATAAACTATTACAGAGACACGTATGTGAGTAGTGTATAGTTTAGTTGTTTCCGCTGATTGCAGCGGAAATCCATACTGTTATACAAATTAATAGAAAAGGAGTGGGAACGATGGACGGTAAAAACAGAAGTGATATTCATCCAGGATTAAAAGTGGCAGTCATTTTAAAGAAAGACCAAAGAAGCGGTGTGAAAACAGAGGGCGTTGTCAAAGACTTGCTGACAAATTCAGCTCATCATCCTCACGGCATCAAAGTTCGTCTTGAGGATGGACAAGTGGGCAGAGTATGTGACATTTTAGATAACTAAAGAGCTATTACTATGAATAGGAGGGAGATCATGGAGTTCAAACAAACTCTAGGTATTCAACATCCGATTATTCAAGCTCCTATGGCAGGGGTTACAACACCTGAATTTGTTGCGGCAAGTGCAGAAGCGGGTATTTTAGGATCTCTTGGTGCGGGGTATCTATCTGCTGAAGACACACGCATCGCAATTCAGCAGGTGAAGTTACTTACAAAGAGACCTTTTTCCGTGAATCTATTTGTACCGGACAATACACCGTTTGACCAAAAACAGTTGCGATTAGCCTATTTAGCACTTCAGCCAATAGGGGAACACCTTGGCATGCCGTTCTGGAAAGCTCCACTGTCTGAACCGGATTTACAAAGCCAGATTAATGTTGTACTAGAAGAAAAACCGGCAGTCTGTTCGTTTACATTTGGAATACCAGATGCGGAGTCAGTTGAAAAACTTCACGAATCTGGAATCGTTTTGCTCGGTACTGCGACCACAGTAGATGAGGCAATGGCGGTGGAACAAGCAGGGTTAGATATGGTTGTCATCCAAGGTGCAGAAGCCGGTGGACATAGAGGCTCATTTCATCCTGACGGGCCGTTGATTTCAATGGATGGCTTGTTGGCGGAAGTCCGAGAACTTATTCGAATTCCAATTATTGCCGCTGGCGGGATTGCTACGAATGCGCGTATGACCGAACTGCTGAAAAGCGGTGCGTCTGCTGTTCAGATTGGAACAGCACTACTGGCGACGGAAGAAAGCGGGGCAGCGGATGCCTATAAACAGGCAATTTTGAATGCAGATTCGCACAATACGGTAATTACAAAGGTATTCTCAGGCAGACCCGCACGCGGGATTCACAATCGATTCATTGAACAGATGAACCAGTCTCCGATTGCACCCTATCCTTATCAAAATGATTTAACGAAGCGGATTAGAAAAGAAGCAGCTGTCCAAAACAATGCGGAGTTTTTATCGCTGTGGGCAGGAACTGCTGTCCACACTGTGCAAGCTGGCACGGTTCATAATGTTGTAGCTCAATTATTATCGAAAAAGCAGTAAGGGAGAATGTCTTTACGCATGCTCCTCTTTTGAGATGACGGAAAATACAGTATACTTGAAAGAATAGGGGATGGAGGGATGGTATCATGCTGGACTTATTAATCATCATGCTGGAGCGCGTCGGTACGATTGTGGCGGTTGCATTCATACTGACGCGGTTTCGTTTCTTCAAACAGCTCGTTCATCATGATACTCTCGATCGCCGTCAAACTGTTAGTGCAATTGTGTTCTTTGGGTTTTTTGGAATAATCGGGACGTATTTGGGTGTTGCTTTTAATACGGAAACCTTCCAATTCAATAGTGTGACGATGAATTTAGCCGGAGATGAGGCTATTGCCAATTCACGGGTTATTGGAATTGTAGTGGCTGGTTTACTGGGAGGATACCGATTTGGAATTGGGGCCGGTCTAATCGCCGGGATTCATCGGATGACCCTTGGTGGATTTACTGCATTTTCTTGCGGGCTCTCTACGATTTTGTCCGGTATTTTAGCGAGCTATTTCTATAAAAAAGGAAAAACAGTTAAACCGCTCACTGCTTTTGCAATCGGCGCACTTGCGGAGTCTATGCAAATGGGACTTATTCTTTTACTATCGAAACCTTTTTCAGAAGCTTGGGCACTCGTTCAAGCTATCGGTCTTCCAATGATTATCGCAAACGGCGTGGGCACAGCGATATTTCTGCTAATTGTATACAACGTAATGAGTGAACAGGATCGTGCAACCGCGCTTCAAGCACAAAAAACGTTGCGAATTGCAAACCAAACATTGGCGCATCTGAGAAAAGGCATGACTCCTGAGACGTGCAGCGAAGTATGCCAGATTCTTTTCAACGAGCTCTCCCCGAGTGCAGTTGCGATGACAAATCGAAATGAAATTCTCGCGCACGTAGGGGTGGCAAGTGATCATCACCGTTCTTACAGCCCGATTCAAACACATATAACAAAAGAAGTGCTTCATCACGGAAACCGTGTGGTCGCCAATGACCGGGCCATCCATTGTGTTCAATCCGATTGCCCGCTAGGTGCCGCAGTCATTGCTCCTCTGAAACAGCGCGATCAAGTGGTCGGAACGCTTAAACTGTATTATCCTTCTGAAAAAGCGATTACAGATGTCACGATTGAACTGATTGATGGTCTAAGTTCATTATTGAGTGATCAGTTGGAAATTGCAGCTGCGGAACAAGCACACGAATTGGCAAAAGACGCGGAAATAAAAGCATTGCAAGCACAAATCAGTCCGCATTTCTTCTTCAATTCATTGAATGTCATTATTTCTCTTATACGAACGGATCCTGACCAGGCACGGCAACTGTTGACTTCTTTATCGAAATTCTTGCGTCAAAACGTTGAGGGAACAACTGCTGCACGGGTGACGCTTGAACAAGAATTGGGTCACGTGCGCGCCTATCTTCAAATTGAAGAAGCTCGTTTTGTGGATAAATTAACAATTGACTTTGAAGTTGACCCGACTGTGCTCTCGCAGCTCATCCCGCCGCTCACGCTTCAGCCGATTGTCGAAAATGCGGTCAAACACGGTATCGCAGATATGGCGAGGGGAAGTGTCGTGAAAGTGACGATTGCTGCACAAGACGGAGAAACCGTCATTACAGTTCAGGACAATGGCAAGGGCATTACAACAGAACGTTTGAAAACGTTAGGGGAGCATCCTGTTGAATCGGAATCGGGTACTGGAATGGGACTGTTTAATGTGCATCGCCGCTTAATGATGACGTTTGGCGATCGGGCGGGACTTCAATTTACAACAGCAAGCGGAGAAGGGACAGTTGTGCGTTTCGCGATTCCGAAAGAAGAGGTGAGTCACCATGCCATCTAACATTCAAGCACTTATTGTGGATGATGAACGGTATGCACGCGAAGAACTCATATTTTTGCTTGGACGTCATCCGAATGTGAAAATTGTGGGAGAAGCAGATTCGGGGGACACTGCAATCATGCAGGCGATTCGTTTACAGCCGGACGTCGTTTTTTTAGATGTAGAAATGCCAAAGATGAACGGGATGGAAGTTGCAGCCGTTTTGAAAGAATTGAAGAATCCGCCCCAAATTGTTTTTGCAACCGCTTATCCTCAATTTGCAGCGGATGCTTTTCGGGTAAATGCAATTGATTACTTATTAAAACCATATGAAGAAGATCAGATTCTGCAAACATTAAAGAGAATTCGAGTCCAAGAAACACCGGATACAGGTCAAGAGTCTCTCCATCAGCTCGGGAAATTAGCGATAGAACGGGATGGAGAAATTGTCTACGTCTCTATTAGCTGTATTTTGTATATTTGCCGTGAGGATAGTTTGACCCGAATTGTAACAAAGACTGAAGAATATGAAGTGAAATTGACGTTAAAAGAGCTGGAGACGCGACTCACTCCCTTTTCGTTTTATCGTATTCATAAAAGCTATCTGGTGAATCTGCTGCATGTCGCCAGATTGTCGCCATGGTTCAATGGTGCCTATCAGCTCGAAATCGATGGAAGCAAAGAGAAATTATCTGTAAGCCGCAACTATGTAAAAGGATTAAGGAAAAAACTTGAACATTGACACAGCACGTTAATATCTCTGACATGCTTCTTACACTCGAAAACTGACATGTTAGCACAGAACCCGACATTTGTTAGAATAATTAATCTAAACTGATAACAGATTATAAAAAGACAAAGGGGTGGGAAATGCATGTATACATTTCTATTTGGGGTAGTGCTGCTCGTTGTCGGCTATTTCACGTATGGGAAATTCGTGGAGCGCGTTTTCGGGGTGAAGGAAGAACGTCAGACTCCTGCATATGCGAACGCAGACGGTATTGACTATGTACCAATGAACACAAAGAAAAACTCATTGATTCAGCTGCTGAATATTGCAGGGGTAGGCCCGATCTTCGGACCGATTATGGGCGCGCTCTACGGACCTGTTGCGTTTCTATGGATTGTACTCGGAGCCATTTTTGCGGGTGCAGTACACGACTATTTAACAGGCATGATTTCCATTCGAAATCGTGGAGCACACTTACCAGAACTTGCCGGTAAATTCCTGGGTAAATTCATGAAGCATCTTGTAAACGCTTTCGCAATTCTACTATTACTGCTTGTCGGAACGGTATTTGTGTCTGCTCCTGCAGGATTACTTTACAACTTGATGAACGGTTGGGCCGCAATGGGCTTCATCATTGCAACAATCTTCATTTATTACATTCTCGCAACGCTGCTTCCGATTGATAAAATCATTGGCCGCTTCTATCCGATTTTCGGTTTGCTGCTCATCATCAGTGCATTGGGTGTTGGCGGCGGGATGCTGTTTACAGGAGCTCCAATTCCTGAATTATCGCTTACAAACTTGCACCCGGACAATATTCCAATCTTCCCGCTTCTATTCTTGACGATTTCTTGCGGTGCACTGTCAGGTTTCCATGCGACACAAACACCCATCATTTCTCGTACGACTCAAAGTGAAAAACAAGGCCGTAAAATTTTCTACGGTATGATGATTGCTGAAGGAGTTATCGCAATGATTTGGGCAGCTGCTGGTATGGCGCTGTTCAATGGCCCAGTTGGATTGAACGAATTACTTGCTGCTGGCGGTCCTGCAATGATTGTTAGTGAAGCATCTGTTTTAATGCTTGGCGCTGTTGGCGGGACTCTCGCAATCCTTGGGGTAATCATCTTGCCGATCACTTCAGGCGACACTGCATTCCGGAGTGCCCGAATGATTATCGCTGACTATTTCAAGTTGCCGCAAGTGAAAATTCTAAGCCGTCTTTGGATTGCACTTCCGTTATTTGCAGTCTCTATCGCGTTAACATTTGTCGACTTCAATATCCTATGGAGATATTTCTCTTGGGCGAACCAGTCCACTGCGGTAATTGCGCTCTTTGTCGCAGCCATGTATTTATTCATTGCCAAAAAGAATTACTGGATTGCACTAGTGCCTGGGACATTTATGCTCATGGCAACCACAACCTATATCTTAAATGCACAAATCGGATTTAGATTACCGATGGAAGTATCGTTGATTGGCGCTAGTGTGATTTCGATCTTCCTGGTGGCTTTGTTCTTCTTTGCAGCTCTCAAAGCACGCAAAGAGAATGTCCCGCTGGAAGTCATGGCCCCGGATTGGGATGCTGCATTAGCAGGAGCAGCCACTGCAGCATCCGTACCTAAAGAATAAGAGACAGGACCTTCGGGAAATACCCCGGAGGTCTTTTTCATGTTCCTCTATACGTCAATCTCTTTTCCCTTGTATACTAGTCTTAGACAGGGGGATGCTGAATGCGGAAATATATTGGGGAAATCGGTTTGCTCGTTACGGCGGTTATTTGGGGTACAGGATTTCCTGTCAGTTCGATTGCGTTAGACTATTTTAGTCCCTATCAAATCCTTGCAGGACGGTTTGTCATTGGCGCCGTATTGCTGGGAGTTTTGTTTTATAAAAAACTGTTGAACCTTTCAAAGTCTGTTCTTTTGAAGGGTGGCTTGCTGGGCGTGTTTCTGTATGGAGCATTCGCGTTTCAAACGGTCGGTTTACAATTTACCACGCCTTCCAATAATGCCTTTTTAACGGCGGTGAATGTACTGATCGTCCCTTTCATAGCGTTCGTGCTCTATCGTAGAAAAGTAAGCCCATTTGAGCTCATCGGTGCAGTTCTTGCGATGGCTGGAATTGCGCTTCTATCCTTAAATGGGACGCTTTCCATTAATCCGGGGGATGTGCTGTCACTTATGTGTGCGGTGTTCTTTGCATTCCATATTTTTTACACAGGCCAATTTGTCCGCAATGAGGATGCAATTACACTGACACTTGTTCAGATGACCGTTGCTGCAGTGTTTGCCTGGATTGTGATCGCGGTCAAAGGAGAGGCAGTCCTTCCCATCACAACGACGTCTGCGACTTCTTTACTCTATTTAGGTGTGTTCTCAACTACTCTTGCATTCCTATTGCAAACTGTTGCACAAAAGCACGTCTCTGAAACAAAAGCAGCCATCCTGCTCTCAATGGAATCACTGTGGGGAATGATTTTCTCCATTCTCATGCTTCGCGAAATTGTCACAGGCCAGATGATCATAGGCGCTGCACTCATTTTACTAGCCATCCTGCTCGCAGAAACAAAGCCTTCTTTTCTACTGAAAAGAAAAATCCGTAAGTCCAT
>JARIBI010000043.1 GCA_029257435.1 Sporosarcina sp.
GTTTTTGCTCATGACAAAAAGCGCGGAGACCATATTACAGACGCATTAGATACTGAGAAAGCTGGCATGAAAGAACAAGGCTTCCTCGATTCAATGAAGAACATGTTCAGCTCTCGCGGAGATGAACTTCGCAGCAAAATGAGCGGGGCTGGTCTTACTGAAGAAGATGCAGCAGCTGCAGAGAGCGAACTCGACAAAGGAAAACTTGTTGTTATTGCAAATAAATAAGACCTATTAAAACCAAGCACAACCTCGTTCGTTCACGAGGTTGTGCTTTTTGAATGTGCAAAAACTGAAGAATTTAGGTATGATGGTGGATGGAAAGCAGGTGCAGTGCATGGAACGTCATTTAGGGAAGATTGGTTTATTTACTGGATTGTCAACGCTCGTCCTCTTAATTGTCGGAGTTCGAACGATTAGTGGAGTAGAATTAGGATGGAAAAATTATTTAGCCTTCTCCGTTTTTGGATTAACAGTGGGTCTCATTGCGCTATTACTTTTGTTTTATAAGCTTCGTATCGCGTTTTGGTTTTTTATGGCCGGAATGGTTATCAGTTTTGAAGAGTTCTTTCGCAGTATCATTACGATTGAAGGAGAACTGGGGCAATCTATTGGTGTTCTATCAGTTTACATATTCTCCTCATTCAGTTTAGGATTAGGATTGATTGTCCAATTTATTAGTATCCTCATGAAAAAGAATAAGTAACACGCACAAAAAAGCAGAACAGAGGCAAAGACCTCTCGTTCTGCTTTTTCGATAAAAAGAGTCGTACCTTATACTGCCTTTTCTTTCTTAATTTGCTTACTTCGCAGTTGTCCGCAAGCTGCATCGATGTCGGTACCTTGCTCCATCCGAACGCCACAGTTAATGCCTTTTTTCTTTAGCGTTTCATAGAACTTCTTAATATTTGCAGTTTCACTTCTTGTATATTGGTCATGTTCATCCACTGGGTTATATGGGATTAGGTTAACGTATGACAAGTGACGTTTGTTATAAAGCAACTTAGCGAGCTGTTCTGCTTCAGCAACGTGATCATTGACGTCATTTAGCAAGATGTACTCGAATGTGATTCGACGATTTGTTGTTTCCAAGTAATAGTCAATCGCATCCATTAACTTTTCAATCGGGTAGGCGCGGTTGATTTTCATGATTCTTGTGCGCAGCTCATTGTTAGGCGCATGCAACGACACCGCCAAATTGATTTGGATGTTTTCATTTGCAAAGTCACGGATTTTCGGAGTAAGGCCACTGGTTGACACGGTAATATGACGTGCACCAATCATCAACCCTTTTTGGTCATTGACCACTCGCAAGAAGTCCATCAAGTTATCGTAGTTATCAAATGGTTCCCCAATTCCCATAACAACGATATGGCTTACACGTTCTTCGTTGCCTTTCATGTCCAAGTGATGCTGTACATTCATGATTTGTTCAACAATTTCTCCCGAGTTCAAATCACGGTTTTTCTTTAACAATCCACTTGCACAGAAACTGCAGCCGATGTTACACCCTACTTGTGTCGTTACGCAGACTGAATGACCATAAGGGAACTTCATCAATACCGTTTCAATTAAATTCCCGTCTTGCATTTTAAATAGGAACTTAATCGTACCGTCTTCAGATTCTTGTTTAACTTCCTGGACAAGTGACTGAATGACATAGTTTTCTTCCAGCAATTCCACACAGTCGCTATTAATGTTTTTCATCTCTGAAAACTCTGTAACCCGCTTTTTATATAACCAATCCCATACTTGTGCAGCACGGAATTTCTTTTGCCCATTTTCTATAAGCCAATCCGTAAGTTGTTCAAATGTTAGACCATATATTGATTTTTTCATTAGACATCCTCATTTCAGATAATGCATTTCATCCGTCCATTGTACAGGATTGTCACTCAAGACACAACGGGAATGGATTAAAAAAAACAGCGCTCTGAAGCAGAGTCGCTGTTTGTTACTTATTTTGATTCACTTTCTTTTCGATTCTCAGCTTTGCAATGAATGCCACAATATTCAGCAATGCAATGACAGCCAGCAAAATTCCAACGCCTGTATGGCCATCTGCATAACGGTTCCATGCAAAATAACTGAGCAGGACTGCAAAAACGATATCTACGGTTTTAGAGTTAAATAAGTTCATCATAAAGTTAACCCTTTTTGACGAATTCGGATTTTAGTTTCATAGCACCGAATCCAGTAATTTTACAATCAATGTTGTGATCGCCTTCTACAAGACGAATCCCTTTTACTTTTGTTCCGATTTTCAAAACAGATGAACTGCCTTTTACTTTCAAGTCTTTAATGACGGTCACGGTATCTCCATCTTGCAATGGATTTCCATTCGCATCTTTGACATCCATTTGTTCTGCTTGAACGAGCTCTTCTCCCGCAGTCCACTCATACGCACATTCTGGACATACTAACTGCAAACCATCCTCATACGTATAGGGTGACCCGCATTGCGGACAATTTGGTAATTGCTCTGTCATTCCAACTCCCCCATTCTCTATCTGACTCCACTATACCAAACAAAAGGAGTCACGGGAGAACTATTTCAGACGCCAATGTGTCGATCTTAATTCGTCCACGCACTGACCAAGTCAAACAATTGTTGAAAGAACATTCCCATTTCATCATCCGAACCGATTGTTACACGCAGCCACTCTTCAGTCTCAGGTTTTGAAAAATGACGAACGAGGATTTTTTTATCTTTTAAACTTTTATGGAGTTGTTCTGCAGGAATATCCGGATGATGGACGAATAAGAAATTCGCAGCAGAAGGCAATACTTTGAATCCAACAGATTCGAACACATTTCTCGATTGTTCACGTGTACGAATTATTGCTTGAACAGTCGTGCGGAAATAGTCGGAGTCCTTAACAGATGCAACACCAGCAGCCAATGCTAACTGATCGATTGTGTAGGAATTGAATGAGTTTTTAATACGGTTCAGCGCTTCAATCATCTTAACAGAGCCAATTGCATACCCGATTCGAAGTCCCGCCAGCGAACGAGATTTTGACATGGTACGGGTTATCAGCAAATTGTCGAAACGCTCGAGTAAAGGAATCGCTGTGTCCCCGCCAAAATCGATATAGGCTTCATCTATAATCACAGGACGTCCCTTATTTTCGCCAGCAATCTTTGCAATCGATTCGAGCGATAGTGCAATCCCTGTAGGTGCATTCGGATTCGGAAAAATGACTCCCCCATCCGACTGATAAAAAGCTTCTGCATTCAAAGCAAAGTCTTCCTGAAGTGGGATGCGTTCATATGGAATATTAAACAGTACTGCGTAAGTTGGATAAAACGAATAGGTAATTGCAGGGAATCGAATCGTTTTGCCTGGTGTGAAAAACGCCATGAACGAAAATGCCAATACTTCATCGGATCCATTCCCGATGAAAACTTGATCCGCCGACACGCGATGCAAATCAGCAAGAGCGACTCGAAGCTTTTCCGGATCGGACTCTGGATATTTGCGCAGATTGGATGTGAGTGCCTGTTGCAATGCTTCAAATACCATAGGACTTGGCCTGTAAGGATTTTCGTTGGTGTTCAACTTAATCCAGCCTTCTCCATTCACTTGTTCGCCTGGTATGTAAGGATCAGTTCGCCGGACCATGTCGCTCCATAATTCATTCACTGAATTCCCTCCTCCTCCATTCGACGAGACTTCAATACATATTTTACGTCTTCAATGGACAGACCTAATTCCTCCATCAACACAAGAATGTGATAGGTCAAATCCGCAAGTTCATTCGCCGTTTCATTCAAGTCATTGTTCTTAGCTCCAATTACTACTTCCGTTGTTTCCTCTCCTACTTTTTTCAAAATTTTATCGATTCCTTCACGGAAAAGATAGGTTGTATACGCACCTTCTTTAGGATTGTTTTTCCTATTCTGGATTTGTTTCGCGACTTGTTGGATGACGGTTCTTTTGTTCCGGATGTCTTCAGAATCTTCCCTGGAAAAGCACGAGTCAGTACCTAAATGACATGCGGGTCCCTGTGCCTCCACTTGAACTAAAATTGTATCTCGATCGCAATCGATATCCAGCTGTTTTACGATTTGCCGATTGCCAGATGTCGCGCCTTTGTTCCACAGCTCTTTCCGCGATCGGCTATAGAACCATGTCTCTCCTGTATCTATCGTCTTCTCAAGAGATTCGTCATTCATATAGCCAAGCATCAGCACTGTGCCAGTTTGTGCGTCTTGAATGATTGCAGGAACTAAGCCTTCACTGTTATAACGGATAGTTTTACCGTTCACTCGAAACACCCCTCGCTGCTTCCTTCAAATCAGCTAGCGAAACGATATCAAAGTGCAAGATGGATGCAACGAGTGCTGATTGTGCCCGAGTTTGTTCAAACACCTCATGGATGTGCTCTGCACTGCCTGCTCCCCCGCTTGCCACCACTGGGATCGGTACTGAATCCGCCACCAGCTTAGTGAGTTCAAGATTATAGCCATTTCTCATCCCGTCTTCATCGATGCAGTTTAGTACAATCTCTCCAGCACCCAGCTGCGCTCCTTTTTTCGCCCATTCGATAGCATCCATTCCTGTATCTTGCATACCTGCCTTCGCAAATACGGTCCATTGTCCAGATTCAGATTGACTGACATCCATGGACAGCATGATTCGGCCGGAACCGTACCTTTCAGATGCTTCACGGAGTAAATCAGGATTGTTTAGCGCTCCACTGTTTATAGAAACTTTGTCCGCTCCAGCTTCAATTGCTAGTTCTACGTCTGAAAGTGTTTGAATCCCACCGCCAACGATGAAAGGAATTTCGATGCTTTCTCCGATTTGACGAATTAAATCCAGGAACATTCCGCGCTGTTGCACAGTAGCAGAAATGTCATAGAATACTAATTCATCTGCACCTTCCGCTTCGTATTTTTTTGCGAGTTCCAGTGGATCAGCAAGCTCTTTCACATCTTGAAACTTCTTCCCCTTTACTACACGTTTATTGTCTATATCTAAGCATGCAATGATTTTTCGTTTCGTCATTTAAAGGACCTCCATCATTTTTTGGAATCGAGTTTCGTTTTCATAGATTGCTTTGCCAACAATGGCACCATATAGAGAATCCTGTTTCAGCTTTACGACATCTTGCACAGTGGTTACACCACCTGAAGCGATAATATCTATCTCCGTTTCGTTCTGTAATTTTTGAAGCTCTTCAAAATTAGGTCCAGAGAGCATTCCATCCTTTGCAATGTCTGTATAGATAATGGTTTGAACCCCTTCTTGCTCCAATTTCCGAACCAATGAAGAGACATCAGTTGCGGAGTCTTCTGTCCATCCGGCAATTGTGGGGATGCCGTTTTTAGCGTCAATGGAAACAGCCACTTGTTGACCGAATCGGGAAATCGCTTGTTTCAATAATTCAGGATTATTAATAGCAGATGTCCCTAGAATGACCCGCTCTACTCCATTTGTTAAGTAATCTTCAATTGTCTCAAGAGAACGAATTCCGCCGCCTGCTTGTACAGGAAGTTGCAATGCAGATGCCAGTTCGATAATCAAGTCACGATTAACGGATTGCCCTGTTTTAGCCCCTTCTAGATCGACGACGTGCAGCCATGACGCACCTTGAGACATCCACTTTTTACCGATTTCAAGCGGTGACTCGTGATAAATCGTTTCCTGATTGAAATCTCCTTGAACTAAACGCACACATTTGCCATTTTGAATATCAATTGCTGGAAACAGAATCATTTTTATTTCTCCCCTTCCCTATATCTCCTACAACATTCCTTTAGTTGACGGGATGCCTTTTCGTTCGTTTTTAGCTGCCGCAATACGGATTGCGCGGCCAAATCCTTTGAAAATGGATTCTAAAATATGATGGCTGTTTTTTCCGTACTGTAAATTGATATGCAGTGTCACCCCCGCGTGTCGGGTAAACGCTAGAAAGAATTCTTCAGCAAGTTCAGTGTCGAAATCTCCAATCTTATCTTTCAGTCCATCAACATGATAAACAAGAAACGATCTGCCGCTAATATCCATTGATACAGCAGATAGTGCTTCATCCATAGGAACTGTCACTGAAGCATATCGCTCGATGCTTTCTTTGGTTCCAAGAGATTCTTTAAATGCAATTCCAAGGGCAATCCCAACATCTTCGACACTATGATGCTGATCCGTTTCCAAATCTCCTTTACACGTCACTTGTAAATCCAGGCCGCCATGCATCGTTGCAAGTACAAGCATGTGATCGAGAAATCCAACTCCAGTATGGATATCACTCTTTCCTGATCCATCTAACGCTAACTTCATTCTAATATCCGTTTCAGCAGTTTTCCGTTCAATTGTCGCTGTCCTCATTCTGATTCCTCCTGTGTCCGAACTCGAATCGCTTGCGCATGGCCCGTAAGCTGCTCAGTGTTAGCGAGTTCAATAATTGCATTTGAGACGTGTTCAAGTGCATTCTCCGTATAGCGAATAATGCTCGTTTTTTTCATGAAGTCATATACGCCTAAAGACGATGAAAATTTTGCAGTTCCACTAGTCGGCAGCGTATGATTCGGTCCTGCCATATAATCGCCTAGTGCTTCCGGCGAGTAAGCTCCAAGAAAAATCGCTCCTGCGTTTTCAATATCATCGAGTCTGTTTTCAGGATTGGCTGTCATGATCTCTAAATGCTCCGGTGCGAGTTCATTAATTATGTCAATCGCTTCATTTTCAGATTCGACAACCGCGATCCAGCCATTTGTTTGGATAGACTTTTTGGCGATTTCCATTCTATCCATAAGTTCCAATTGCCGATAGACTTCTGTAGAAAGTGCTTCGGCAATTTGTATGGAAGGTACAAGACAACAAGCAGATGCGTCTTCATCGTGTTCCGCTTGAGCTAATAAATCCGCAGCGGCAAATTTCAAATTCGAATATTCGTCTGCCCATATACAAACTTCACTCGGACCTGCGATCATATCGATGGAAACATCCCCAAACACAAGCTTCTTCGCACAGGCCACATAAGCATTTCCCGGACCTGTAATTTTGAGTACGGACTGGATTGACTCCGTACCGTATGCGAGTGCTGCAATCGCCTGTGCCCCCCCAACTTTATAAATCTCATCGACTCCGCATAGATCCGCAGCAACTAAAACGGCCGCGTTAACAGTTCCATCGGCTTGCGGCGGAGTCGTGAGAACAAGCCGTTTCACGCCTGCGATTTTTGCGGGAATTGCGTTCATCAAAACTGTAGACGGATAAGATGCTTTCCCTCCAGGTATGTAAATTCCTGCAGAGGCGAGCGGGCGTACTTGCTGTCCAAGATAAACACCTTCTTCAGGTTCAATCCGCCAGCTTTCCTCTTTTTGCTGTTCATGAAATCGTTGAATACGTTCTTTTGCGTCTTTCATTGCCTGAAGTAATGTTGAAGAAACTTTCTGATGAGCATCCAAAATCTCTTGTTTAGACACTTGGAGAGTTTGTATCGTAACCCCGTCAAACCGTTCAGTCAGCGCTAGAAGTTCAGCATCTTGAAATATTTTGACGCGGTCAATGATTGTTCTTACCGTTTCTTCAACGAAAGAAGCGGATGTCCGGCGGGCAATCCTTTTGGTGATTTGGTCACGCGTTGTTATGATCTGCACTTCGTTCGTCCACTCCCTTTTTCAAAAGGTCTATACACGTCTTCACTTCAGCTGTTTTCGTTGCATAACTTGCTTTATTTACGATGACACGCGTACTTACTTTTGCAATTTCACGTAAAACAACCAATCCGTTATCTCTAAGTGTCGAGCCCGTTTCGACGATATCGACAATGACGTCTGATAGACCAGCAATCGGTGCAAGTTCAATCGATCCATTCAAACGGCTGATTTCGGTCCGGATTCCTGCTTGATCGAAATAGTTCTTTGCAATCGCTGGATATTTAGTGGCAACAGAAAGTGATTTCGTATCTGCAGGGAAACTATCGGAGAACCCAGCGACGACTAACCGACATTTCCCGAACCCCAAGTCTTGCAGCTCGTAGACGTCTTTACCATCTTCCATAATCGTATCTTTCCCGACGATTCCGATATCGGCTGCACCCTTTTCTACATAAGTCGGAACATCTGCTGCTTTGACGAACAACAATTGAAAGTCCTCACTTAAACTCGTGATGACTAATTTCCGTTCATCGTACAGCGTATCGGGGAAAGCGATTCCTCCTTCAGACAAGAGCTCTCTCGCTTTTTCTGCAATTCTGCCTTTAGCGACTGCGATTTTCATTGGCACCATAACCTTTCATCTCCCCCTTCATCCCATTATTTTTTAGCTAAAAAAATCGCTTCCACATCAAAGGCGAATCCAACCGCTGGCAATTGTGCATGAAACTTTCGACTTACCTCATCATATCGACCACCCATTAGCAGCGGCTTTCCGACAGCGTTACTGAATCCCTGAAATTGGATTCCTGAATAATAGTCCATATCGTTGACCATACCGAGGTCGACTGTTACGTGACTTTCATAGCCTGATTCAACGATCAGTCCGTACACAGCTTCCATATGTTGCATGATCGCAGTCATTTGATGATTCATAGAATACTTTCGAAACCGCTTGAAAACAGATGGTGCATCCCCATATGAAAAAGCCGTTTCAAGAAGCCTTTCACTTATCGTTTCATCCGTATTATTTTGCTTAAGAAAATCAGCTAGCCCACTGCTGTTTTTCATTTGAATAAACGTTTTCACTTGCAGCTGTTCCTTTGCAGTCAATTGAAGAATCCGATTCAGTTCAGATAGAATTCCCGCGTGACCAAGTTCAATTTTAAAATCATTCAGTCCTAATTCAGTAAGTGCCTGACAGGCGAGGACAATCACTTCTGCATCATTTTCAGCAGATTGGTGACTGAATAACTCGATTCCCGCTTGCCTGCGTTCGGTCGGAATCGTCAAATCATCCGACTGACGGAAGACAGATTGTATATACCAGCAACGAATTTCTTTATATAAGTTTTTATAAATCGATGCAAGTTCCCGCATTAGCGGGATTGTCACGTCTGGCCGCAATACTAAAATGTCTCCAGTATGGTCGATCAGTTTCAAAAGACTTTTGCGGCTTTGAGCAGTTTGGAGAGATTCATATGTTTCGTAACTCTCGAGAACTGGTAAATTGACTTCACAGTATCCTTTCGGTAAAAAGGACTTTCGAAAGACTTCTCGTAATTCGCACTCCTCTTCAGCCGATTGAAATAAATTTCTCAAACAACCGCTCCTTTCACTTCATTACTTTACTACGATGAAGTTATCTAGTACTATAAATAGATAATTAAGAAATGTCAACCAAAAAGGAGTTTGATATAAATGTTTGATTATCACATGCATACCTCTTTTTCAGCCGATTGTGACGCACCTCCAGAGGAGATGGTCCGCGCTGCTATTCAAAAAGGACTTACTGAAATTTGTTTTACAGATCATGTTGACTACGAATATCCGGATAAGAATTTCATATTCGATTTTAATCAGCACGCGTACAAAGAAGAAATTGCACAATTGCAAGACCGTTACAGGAGTGATATACAAGTAAAACGCGGTGTGGAAATTGGAGTTCAGCCTCATATACTGGATTCATACACAAAATTGATTCAAGACGAAGAATTCGACTTTGTCATTTGTTCGCTCCATACTGTTGAAAAAAAAGATCTGCACTTCGGAGCTATTTTTGAAAACCGGACAATGGATGAAGCCTATGATGCGTATTATCAGGAATTGCTTCGATGTATCCGGAAATTTGACGCTTACAGTGTGTTAGGACATGTGAATCTTATTGAACGATACGCGAAACAAGCACCTTCCTATGATTTCCTTGACTGCTTGAAAGAAATTTTTTCTGAGATTATTCCACGAGGGAAGGGAATAGAGATAAACACGTCAGGCGTGCGCTATGGATTACCTGAAGCCATGCCACGCACTGATATTCTTGAACTTTACAAATCCTGCGGCGGTGAGATTTTAACGGTTGGTTCCGATGCCCATAAACCGATTGATGTCGGTTTCGACATTCGCAAGAGTTTGCTCATTGCTTCAGATATCGGATTCCGCTTCGTCGCCACATACGACAAAGGGAAACCTCAATTCCATTCAATAGATAAATTGCTATTTTAATTAGAAAAGGACCTTCCACTGATGGATAGGTCCTTTTCCTATTAGGCTTTAGATGTAATCAGCTGCTTATTCACAGCTGCATGAACTTCGGTTGGAAGCCCCCATAATTTGATGAATCCTACTGCGGCTGCTTGATCGAACTCATCATCAGACGTATACGTTGCCAGTTTTTCATCATAAAGAGAATTATCGGATTTACGGCCTTCTACAATGGCATGCCCTTTAAAGAGCTTCACTCGTACAGTGCCGTTGACGACTTGTTGTGAGTCTTTAATAAACGCCTCCAAAGCACTTCGTAATGGAGAGAACCAAAGACCGTTATAGATGAGCTCACTTAACTTTTGAGAAATAATAGGTTTGAAATGTGCCGTCTCCTTTACAAGCGTGATGTCTTCAAGTTCTTTATGCGCTTTTATCAGCGTCATGGCGCCTGGACATTCGTACACTTCGCGGGATTTAATGCCAACGAGACGGTTTTCAACGTGATCAATGCGGCCAACTCCATGTTTGCCAGCGATTTCATTCAAATACAAGATCAGCGCATCAAGTTCAAATGCCTTTCCATCTAGACTTACCGGAACACCTTGTTTAAATGTAATTTCAACAACATCCGCCTGATCTGGTGTTTCTTCAATAGAAGACGTCAGACCATACGCATCTTCCGGCGGTGCTGCCCAAGGGTCTTCTAGAATTCCACATTCGTTACTGCGCCCCCAAAGGTTTTGGTCAATCGAATACGGACTATCCAAGACGATAGGAACTGGAATATTATGCTCTTTTGCATAAGCAATCTCTTCTTCACGCGACCAGCTCCACTCTCGAACGGGTGCAATAACTTCTAGCGTTGGGTCCAACGCTTTAATCCCTACCTCGAAACGAACCTGATCATTTCCTTTGCCTGTGCAGCCGTGCGCGACAGCAACCGCATTTTCCTTATGCGCGACTTCAACGAGTTTTTTGGCAATAAGCGGGCGGGACAACGCAGAAATAAGCGGATACTTTTCTTCGTAAAGTGTTCGTGCTTGGAGTGCCAGCAACGCATAATCTTGTGCGAACTCAGATTTCGCATCGATAACATAACTTTCAATTGCACCGACTTGAAGAGCTTTCTGCTGGATGAAATCCAAATCTTTCCCTTCCCCTACGTCTAAACAACATGCAACCACTGCGTATCCTTGCTCTGTTAACCATTGAACTGCTACAGAAGTATCAAGTCCGCCTGAATAAGCTAATACCACTTTTTTCTTCGTCATAATAAAATCCCCTCTCGTTATTTATGTATCTTTATACATCATAAAGTATATTTATAATAACATGTTGCTTCGTAAATGCAAAGAAAAATACTGATTCTTTTAATAGACGCAATATTCCGCTCATATGAATGCACACTTCAATGAGTTTACACAATAAAAAAAGCACATCATTTAAGATGTGCCAGATACTCGATATCAACTTAATCCGTGTGCTGCCATGGCGTCTGCCACTTTTAAAAATCCTGCTACGTTCGCTCCCATAATGAGGTTACCTGGTTTGCCGAAACGATCTGCGGCATCTATGCAACTTTCATAGATGGAGCGCATAACCACTTTCAATCGATCATCAACTTCTTCAGCAGTCCAGCGAAGACGCATGCTGTTTTGGGACATTTCCATCGCAGAAACGGCTACGCCCCCCGCATTCGCGGCTTTAGCTGGTGCAAATAGAATGCCATGTTCCTGGAACATAGTAAGTGCCTCATTTGTACATGGCATATTTGCTCCTTCTCCAATAGCTGTAACACCATTCTTAATAAGGAGAAGCGCACTTTCTTCATCGACTTCGTTTTGAGTCGCACAAGGAAGGGCGATATCGCAAGGGATGCTCCATACCCCCGAACAGTCTTCTATATAGCGCGCTTCAGGATGTGTTTTCACGTATTCCTGAATCCGCTTGTTTTCCACTTCCTTTAACTGCTTCACACACTCCAAGTCAATACCATCTGAATCGACAATATATCCCGAAGAATCACTGCACGCAATCACTTTCGCTCCTAATTGTTGGGCTTTTTCCATCGCATAGATGGAGACATTTCCAGAACCTGATACAATCACCGTTTTGTCGGTAAATGACATGCCATACTCCTTAAGCATCTCATCAGTGAAGTATACTGTTCCATATCCCGTAGCTTCTTTTCTGCCGAGGCTTCCCCCGTGACTTGGATCTTTCCCTGTTAGGACTCCCGCTTCATAGCCGCCTTTTAAGCGTTTGTACTGGCCGAACAAATATCCGATTTCACGCTTTCCGACACCAATATCTCCCGCAGGCACGTCGATATCCGGGCCGATGTGGCGACTCAATTCCGTCATGAAACTTTGACAAAAGCGCATGATTTCACGATCTGACTTCCCCTTCGGGTCAAAATCAGAGCCGCCTTTACCAGCCCCGATCGGCTGACCTGTTAAAGCATTCTTAAAGATTTGTTCAAACGCGAGGAATTTCATAATACTGCTATTTACGGAAGGATGGAAGCGAAGTCCACCTTTATAGGGGCCGAGCTCACTGTTAAATTGAACCCGGTAGCCCCTATTGACATGTACCCTGCCACTGTCATCTTCCCATGCTACACGAAACGTCACAATCCGTTCCGGTTCTGTCAGTCTTTCCAAAATTCCGTTCGTAATATATTCAGGGTGCTGTGCGAATACGGGACGAAGTGAATCAAAAATTTCCCGAGTTGCCTGGAGAAATTCAGTTTCGTTTGCATTTCTTCTTTTAACTTGCTCATAAACATGATGCACATAATCATTTGAACGCCTTTGTACATCTACATTTTCCACATTTAATTTTGCCATACGTTTCCCCCTTAATCCCGATTCTATCGTGCTATATTTAATCAGTATACGCTAGTTTGAATATTTTTGAAAATACATTTTAATCAGCAAATAAAAACAGAGGGGGCAATCTCCTCTGTTTTAGGTCCCTATTAGATTTTTCATATCACTTTTTCACGATATTAAAGTTATCCTCAAGCAGCAGCCAGTTTTGCGGGAAAGCCAATCCAAGCTTCCAATACATAATCCCTCTGAGATTATACTTTTTCAATAAATCGAACTTGGCCTGAATACTTCTTGCATCCTCAAACCATACTTCATGCTGAATATTGTTTTGATCGATGTATGTGAAAAAAGGTGCTTGTGCAACATAATCATACTCAATCGCCTCATTTTCACGTATGGCCAGTTCTGTCGCCTGTCTGGGACTAAGCGCTTTTGCAGGTTGCCCGCCTTGAGTCGGATAAGGTTTAGACCAATCATATCCATACAAGTTTTGACCCAAGAAGATTTTCGTTCTTGGAATTTCTGAAACTGCATATTTTACTACTTGTTCCACTTGGGGTAATGGGCTCACAGCTTGTGGCTCACTGTACGTATACCCCCATTCATATGTCATCAACGATACAAAATCTACAATTTCTCCATGGGCTTTATAGTCGTGCGCACCGTAAATCCCTGTTTTGACATCGCTCACTTTTGGAGCTAAAGCGGTGGATAATGTCAGGCCGGCAGGATGGAAACGATCACGTGCACGTCGTAAAAAGGCATTGTATAGTTGTCGGTCTTCGGGGAATAATAACTCAAAATCAAAATGGATATCTTTGTACCCTACTTTGTTTGCGACTTCTAGTATATTCGTAAATAATAAATCCTGAACTCCTTTGCTTACAAAAATATCATGAGCTAAGGGTGCACTAAATGCGAAATCTTCCAAGTTGCTAATAACCATTGCGTTCAGTGCTCCTGCATTTGCTGCGATTTCAGGCAAGTTTGCAGTGGACGGGGCTTTTAATGTTCCATCGCGTTTCACTTCATAACTGAACATTGCCAAATAAGTTAATGCAGCTACCCGATTTTTTGTTTCTGCAATCATCACTTGCGTTACTGGTGTCCTTGGCTCCACGTACAGTAATGACTGGGTAGACGTCTTTGGAGCCGGCGGAATGTATAGACGCTGACCTACAGTCAAGGGCGCTGATAAAGAAATTTTGTTAACGTTGGCGAGCTCTGAAATTGTCATCTTTTCCTTACGTGCAATCTCATAAAGAGTATCCCCTGGCTGCACCCAATAATAACTTCCTGTTATTGGAATTACGAGCGCCTGCCCCACAGCCAGCTTCGCTGAATTCCCCAACTCATTTGCTTCTGAAATTTCCTGCCACTGGATTCCGTATTGTCTTCCAATTGAAAATAGACTCTGACCTTTTTGAACAACGTGGATTTGCACTGCTATGCCACACCTTTCCATACAAATTCGTAATCCATTGTATGTTAGCTGTTCCTCATCTATTCATACAAATCATTCCACGGGTAGAAACGTGTGGCACACACATACTATGCCTGAAAGAAAATACAACATATATTAGGGAGGACAACAATGACTACAAATCAAGACGGAGTACCCCATCAAAACATGCATACGGGAACAGTTCCCCCATCCATGAACCACGGAGGACATGAGTTGTTTGATGTTCACGAAGTGTTAGCAAGTACGATTGGCGCTCTTAACCAGGCAATTCTGCTTCGCCCGCATATCAAGGACCCGGAGTTGTTGGATATACTCGATCGGCAGTACCGATTTACATTAGACGAATATAACATCACGGTGGAAAGCTTTAAATCCGGTCATGACCCATCTCATCCAACATCCAGCTATAAAATGAAAGAAGGCAATGATTTCATTTACGGCATGAAGCCTGGGCAGCCTAAAAAGCCCATCACGAATGCTTCTGAAATTACGGATGAAATTATTTCCGGGTTCTTATTAGGTTCTGCAAAAGCAAGTGCTTCCATGAAAGCCATGGCAGCTTGTGAAGTGTGTAATCCTGTTGTTCGAAGGGTGCTTGCTGATTCTGTTCCGAACTGTATTGAAATGGCTTATGAATTAGCGATTTATCAAAACAAACATCATTACTATCAAGTGCCTCAATTAGCGTCACAGGACATGACGCAATTACTCAATGCATTTGCTCCTGCCGGTCAGCCTGGAATGCCTCCATTGCAATAATGGTTAGTACCTTATTTGTTAAATCATCTCACTATCACACTAAAATAACCGTAAGCGCCTTTTTGGCGCTTACGGTTATTTTGACTTTTTATAGAAGGAAGAAGGTGGATCAGAGATAAAGGTATGCTGCTCTTTTGTTACTGGGTGGATGATCGTTAATCTTACTGCATGGAGTCCAAGCCGTTTTAAGGGATTAGTCGAGGCACCATACTTCTTATCACCGGCAACAGGATGTCCAATCTCCTCCATATGCACGCGGATTTGGTTTTTACGCCCTGTTTCCAATCTCAATTCAAGTAAAGAATACTGTGCACCCATTTGGAGCCGCTTGTAACGTGTAATTGCTTTTTGGCCGCCATTATCTGTCGGGTTTGAATAGACTTTGAACGTTCGAGTCTCTTTCAGCCAAGAAATGATTTCACCTGTTTCGTTTCGAACCTTACCTTCGACAAGAGCTGCATAGCCTCGTTCTTTGACTGACTCCTCCCAATTGTCTTGAAGCATCTTTTTTACTTCCTCCGTTTTAGCGAAGAGCATGACTCCTGAAGTTTCACGATCCAGGCGATGAACGATGAAGACACGATTACTTCTATTTGCTTTCCGTACATACGCAGAGAGCTCACTAAACGCAGTCATTTCTTTTTTATCTTTTGCCGCCATAGACAGTAATCCTGCTTCCTTGTCGATTACGATAATGGAATCATCTTCATACATAATAGACAGTCCTGAAAGTTCACTGTCATTTTTTGCAGCTAGATTGGTCATAATTTCAACCCGGTCTCCTGCTTTCAACAATTTGTCATGTTGAGTAGTGGGTTCTCCATTGACTGTAACTTGCCCCCTGGATAAAATCCCTTTCACTGCATTTCTACTTTTAGATATAGACTGTAACAAAAAAGGAAGCAGTGTTTGTTCCTGTTCTACTTTATACACCGCTGCTTGCGGAGTTGATGGTTTTGAGTTATTTCGCATAGTCACGCCTCCTTATCCATTCATTATGCGCAACCTTTCAAGAAATATCAAACCTGATTTAGGATAAGGCTTTTAGACCGATAACTCCAACAATAATTAAAGCAAGGCTTCCGATTCTTGCAAGACTTTTAGATTCACCGAAAAAGATCATATTCAATAACACGGCACCCGCTGTCCCAATTCCAATCCATACCGCGTAAGCTGTACTTACTTGTAAATACTGGAACGATGAATATAAGAATACAAATGACAGACCGAATCCGCCTAAAAACATTAATCCTGTAGGAATGGTCTTTCTTTTGCTATATTTGTTCAATCCGATAACTCCTATAAATTCAAAGACCGCTGCTAACGCTACAAATAACCAACCCATTTTAACGATTCCCTTCTGCTGCTATTTTTTCATCATGACCATCCGCAAGTTTCAAACCAATAACGCCCGCCACTAATAGGACGATGAAGAATATTTTACCGCCGCTTAATGTCTGATCAAAGAAAAATACGTCCATTAAAGCAGTTCCGACTGTACCAATTGCTGCAAATATGGCATACACAGTTCCTGTCGGTAATGTCTCACATGCTTTAGAAAGAAAGTGGAAGTCGACGAATATGAATAAAACAATTGGAATCCAATGCCACCATACCGATGCTACGTTAAAACCAAAAATCCATACAAGTTCAAAGAAACTAGTTGCTGCTACATAAAGCCATTCTTTTTTCATAAGAAATACTCCTTCTCCTTGATGACTGACTGTCATTCATTTTAATCTATACTATATTGAAAACGGAGATCCGCTAATCGACTGACAAACCTGTTGCCAGTCAATATTCATTTCTACTGAATGTGAGCTTATTTCGAGTACCCTAGTGCATTCATTAAAAATAATATCGTTTCCCGTTTTTGTTCAGTGGCGCGTATATCTTGATTAAATTCTTCATCATACAAATATATTTGTTCTGCTGCGGATTCTGTTAAGCCAATTATCAATTTCGCCAATTGATCCGGATGACTGTCAGCGCGTATCACCTTTTGTATTTGTCCATTTTCAATAAGTGTACTCACCCACTGGTACATTGGTGCGTATACGCTTTCCCATTCTTTCAAATGCTCTGTAGACGCCAACCCCGAATAAATCATTGCTTGTATCTCGTGATGTTCTTTGTTCACTGCGAAAATGGCATCTGTAAATTGTTGGAGCTGCTCCTCAAATGACGCTGTTTCATCAACAGTTTCTATGACTGTCTTCAGCGTAAGTTGCACCATTACTTCTGCAATAGCAGGCATTAAAGACAATTTAGAGGGAAAGTATAAGTAAAATGTTCCCTGGGCGATCCCTGCAGTTTTCACAATGTGCGAAACAGTCGTCTTCTCAACACCTTTCTCAGTAAACACTTGAATTGCAGATTGAACAATCTTTTCTTTCTTGTTCACAAACATCCCTCCACAACTGACTGACTGTCATTCATTATAAACCAATCCACTGAGAACGTCAAGTTCTTCAGAGGGATTGGTTATTTTTACGCAGCTTTGTTACTTCCATTCAAATGGTGTTTGTTGGTACACATAGTAGTTCAACCAATTTGAAAACAATAGATGTGTATGCGAACGCCATGTATTGGGTGGATTCAACGTCGCGTCATCGTTCGGGAAGTAGTTTTTAGGGACATCTATATCAAGTCCCTTAGCAGCATCACGATCGTATTCTTCCTGCAGCGTACCCGCATCGTATTCTAAATGCCCCGTAATCATAATGTTTTTAGCATCTTTGGACAGGACAATAAATGGACCAACTTCGTCTGAATATGCAAGAATAGTTAACTCATCATGAGCTTCGATTTCCTTTTTTAAAACGCCTGTATGTCTCGAATGAGGAGCTGGAAACAGATCATTGAAGCCCCTTGCAAGATTGACGGTCGGATCTGTCACGATATGATCAAATATACCAAAACACTTAGCAGGTAACTGTTGTTTATCAATTCCATAGTAGTGATAAAGCGCAGCTTGAGCTCCCCAGCAAATGTGCATGGAAGAAGTCACGTGCTCTTTTGCCCAATCTAAAATGTCCTGCATTTCACTCCAATAGTCAACCTGCTCAAATTCCATTTGCTCTACTGGCGCACCTGTTACAATCATTCCATCAAATTTTTCGTTCTTTACTTGAGAGAATGTTTTATAAAACGTATCCAAATGATTTTTGCTCACATTTTTTGATACATACGTTTCAGTATGCAAGAAAGTGATGTCTACTTGGAGTGGCGTGTTGCCTAGCAGACGTAAAAGCTGCAACTCAGTCTTCTCTTTTTGCGGCATTAAATTTACAACTAGAATACGCAGCGGTCTAATATCTTGTGAGGTAGCTCGTTCTACATCCATCACAAAAATCTTTTCTTGCTTCAGTAATTCTCCTGCAGGCAATTGCTTAGGTATTGTAATTGGCATATCTTTCACTCCTATTCAGCCCATCAAAAAACTTCCGCTTTCTGCAAGAGAGAAAGTGGAAGTCATCAGCCGTTCCTCTTATCTCTCAAGACAATGTCTTGTGGAAGTAGCACCTTCCTGATTTCTTCAGGGGTTGCTGAAACGTCATCGGGCCATTTCCCTCGGTTTCTCTTGATAAGCATATTCAATTATTGAACAGTATACCATTTCTAATTTGTTTGTATAGTCTAACTTTAAATAGAACCATATTTATGAATAGAGAAAAAAAGAATCACTCGTCATATCGGGCTCTGGAAAAACCTCTCCCTAAAATTTCGGAAGCGTTCAGGAAGATTACGAAAGATGTCGGCTCTTGTTCCTGCACAATCTTTTTAAAGTAAATGGCTTCGGATTGTTCCACGACGCAAAGGATCATGGTTTTCTCCTGATTCGAGTAACCTCCTAAAGACTTCACTTTTGTTAACCCTCGATTGAGCTCCCCACTAATGAGTGCTTGAACTTTTTCTTCTTGTTCTGTAATGATCAGGATCAGCTTAGTAGGCGAAGTTTGAAGTTGTACAAAGTCGATCACCTTGCTTGTCACATAAATTGCCATCATGGCATATAGAGCGAGTTCCAAGTCAAAGACGAACGCAGATATGATAACGACAGCCCCGTCTACAATGAGCTGAGCGAATCCACTAGAGAAGTTCGTATATTTTTTTAGAATTTGTGCTATTAACGCAGTCCCGCCAGTGGAACCGTTCCCTCGATAGACAATCCCCAAACCGATACCGAGCATAATCCCGCCATAAATAGAACTGAGTAATGGATTATGAATCGGAACATTAATGTCTGTTGTCAAGAAGATGAAAAACGGAACAAAAAATGTACCGACAATCGTACGCCAGCTAAAGTCTTTCCCTACCAGGACCAGACCTAAAATGAGAAGCGGTAAGTTAATGATCCACTGCACATAAGCAGGATTAAATCCATATAGTTCATAAACAATTGTGCTTATCCCTGAAACACCGCCTGCAGCTATACGGGAAGGTAAGAGAAAAATAGTAAATGCCAGTCCGACAAACGCCGAACCTACAATAATTTGAAGATAGTCAAATAGCGCTGATTTCTTAAATTGAGTGAATGTCATCGTGTCCCTCCGTTCATGTCAACTGTACTATTCTATCAAATAACCTGTACATTGTGACCGTTGACAATGAAAAGAAGGAGAAGTTCTTTCATTCGAATTATTCTAAATTAATTCACTTTCGACAAATAATCAACCATTATTTTGCATTTTGCAACATGCAATTGTATGATTATAGAAGAATTCAGGTACCATTGAAGGAGGTCCTCTTATGAGGAGTTTAGGCGTAGTAAGAAAAGTTGATCATCTAGGGAGAATAGTTATCCCAATTGAATTGCGTGAGACAATGAAACTTCCCGAAGGACAACCACTTGAATTTTTCACGGAAGAGGAGAATATCATTCTCAGAAGCTATAAAATTCGTGAAGCATGTGTGATTACCGGGGAAATTTCTTCCGATAATTTCGAACTGTCAAATGGCATGTTCGTTAGCCCAGCAGGTGCTGAAATTATTCTCAAAGAGGTAAAACAAGCTTTTAATGTGTGAGTGAAATGACTGCTGTCAGGAAGTCATTGTTCTTACTCGACAGCAGTCGTTTCATTAATGATCTTACGCTTCAGGATGGTCAAGAAAGGCTGTAATTTCTTCGCGTGTTTTTCTGTCCTTACTAACAAAGCGACCCTTTTCTTCGCCGTGGCTGTAAACTAGAAAGCTTGGAATCCCAAAAATATCATGTTCTGCGCAAATATCGATAAACTGATCGCGATCTACATAAACGAATTCATATTCGGGATAATCTGCCTCGATGCCTGGAAGTAATGGATCGATAACGCGGCAATCCGGACACCAATCTGCTGAAAACAAAAACACTGTACGTTCCCCTTGTTTAAGTACCTCGAATTGTTCTGCTGACTGTAGTTTTTCCATTCGACATTCCCCCTTAATGCACTTAGTATACCATTCCCCAAGTTGTGCCGAGTGAATTTAGCTCAATCCGTTCTTCCCGTATCTATGTAAAAAAGCAGAGAAGAGCCCACTATCTGCTCTTCTCCACTTCCTTTTGATTAGCCTTCACTCTTTCGTCTGTTGCCCATTCAAATGCATAGGAGGAGGGATGATCCATCCTTTTTCTTTGTTCAGCTTCAAGAGTTTTGCTCCAAACATGACCTTGTCTGCATGGAACTTAGCAAACATCGTCGCAATGTCTTCACGCAAACATTGCCCCATAACTTGGCTGCAAGAAACTAATGCCTGCCCTACGTTGATAGAGACAGCTCCGCTGATTTCAGGATCCATGAAACGCGCACCCGGCGGGATATCATCTGCAGAGCAAGTTGGACGGTCTGGAAGCGTTGGAGGAGGCATAATTCCATTTTCCTTTAGAACTTCTTCGATCTGTTTGTCATGATCTCTCATCATGTCGACAGCTTCTTGCAAAAGTTTTTTAAGCCCCGCGTCTCCAGCGTGGTTGATAAAAGTCTGATATCCACTGATCAGTCCTTTGTTCGCACCAACATATGCCCAGCATCCAATAACTTCTCCATAATGCATCGGCTGATCTTTCGGATTACCGCTAAGAATTCCCAATTTCTTCTCCTCGTTTCTTTAAATGTCTTTGTTCATTCTTAGGATGAGGAGAATCTGAAAAATTATTCCTATTATTCGTCATTTGGATTATTTATAAATACTTCTATGCCAGAAACGCTGTTTTGCCAGCGCATTTAAATAGGATTGATTAAAATCGGATTGTTTTTTCTCAACAATGATTCCCGGTCCTTCTTGAACAGATGTCATCGGTATATATCTTGAGCCGTCATTGGTGAAGGCAATTGGTTTAAAGTGCTGCCAAGCTTCTTCAATATAATTCCGCATATAACTGTTAAATTCTGCAGCGTTGCCTGACGTCCCCCCGCCTACAAATAAGCTGTCATAAAGGACCGATGATGCCGTTATAAACGTCTGGTTGGATACAGCTGTTTTACCTCCCGTACCTTTAACCGTCCCAATCCGTTCACTGATAATATCTACCGTGACCCCGGCGTTTCGAAGGGATCTAACAGCATTTCCAATGACCGTACTGTCAAATCCATCCCCGATCAAAACCGCCACCTTCAAGGTTTCTGGAACGAATATCGTATTCTTCATGCTCAGTGCTGGTGAAGTTGCTTCAGTGGTTGCCGGGCTGCACTCAGGACGCGTTACTCCTACCGCTGTTGCGATTGCTGCGGAGAGTCCGCTATCAACGTTACAGAACATATCCACAACTTGCTGGCGTACGGATTGACTTTGCACTTTGCCAACTTCAAAACTGAATGCATCAATAATGTGCTGTTTTTCATAAGGTGCCATGCTATTCCAGAAAAGTCGCGCTTGAGAGAAATGGTCATCAAACGATGGACTCCCAGCCCGTATGACATGCCCTTCTACTTTTTCTTGATAATGTCCGTACCCACCTTTATCGACAGGTGTTGTGGAAGGAGTATTATCCGCGAGTGAATTCTTGTGATAACTGACTTGACCGACGTCAATGCGCTGTCTGCTGAATCCATCCCTCTGGTTATTATGAAATGGACATACTGGACGATTAATCGGAATTTCAGCAAAGTTGGGTCCGCCTAAACGGAGCAATTGTGTATCCAGGTAGGAAAACAATCTCCCTTGCAATAATGGATCATTCGTAAAATCGATCCCCGGAACCACATTACCTGGATGAAACGCTACTTGCTCAGTCTCCGCGAAAACGTTATCAACATTTCGATTTAGCGTCATTGTTCCTATAAGTTCAACAGGGACAATTTCTTCTGGCCATAACTTTGTAGCGTCTAGAATATCAAAATCAAACATGAATTGTTCATCTTCAGGAATAAGCTGTACACCTAAATCGTATTCTGGAAAGCTTCCAGCATTGATATTCTCCCATAAGTCACGGCGTTGGAAGTCGGGGTCTTTTCCGCTAATTTGCTGGGCTTCATCCCACACTAACGAGTGCATGCCAAGTTTAGGTTTCCAATGAAACTTCACAAAATGTGCAATTCCCTCTGAGTTGACCAAGCGGAATGTGTGTACCCCAAACCCTTCCATCTTTCTAAAATTGGTTGGTATCCCCCGATCTGACATCAGCCACATGATCATATGCGCCGATTCTTGATTATTTGCGACAAAGTCCCAGAAGGTATCATGTGCAGTTGAAGCTTGTGGAATTTCGTTATGAGGTTCCGGTTTTGTAGCGTGAATTAGGTCGGGGAATTTAATTGCATCTTGGATAAAGAACACAGGCATATTATTCCCGACTAAGTCATAATTCCCTTCTTCTGTATAGAACTTCACTGCAAACCCTCGTACATCCCGCGCCGTATCGGAAGAACCTTTGCTTCCTGCGACATTCGAAAATCTTGTAAATAACGGAGTCTTCGTGCCCGCTCCTTGTAAAAACTTTGCGGATGTATATTTTTTCATGCATTTGTGTAAAACGAATTCTCCATGGGCTGCATATCCCCTTGCATGAACCACCCGCTCTGGAATTCTCTCATGGTCAAAATGTGTGATTTTTTCCCTTAGATGAAAATCTTCCAGCAAAGTTGGTCCCCGTACTCCTGCTTTCAGAGACTGTTCGTCTCCAGATAATTTCACACTTTGATTGGTCGTCATTTGTGTACCTAAATTATTCACACGGTAATTGTCTAATTGACGTTGCTTTGCATCATGGTTCTTCCGATTAGGTTGTTCACTATTTGTATATTTCACGCAATCCCCTTTCACCCTTTGGTGTTACACTCCTTGATAGAATATGCAACAACATTCAGGCGGGTTACCCAACACATAACCGAAGGCGTTCTTGCTATACTAATGTCACAAAGGAGAGTTTTGCTATGACACATTATTTTGCAGCCATCCCTGTCCCATTTAAATTAGTCAATGAAAAACTTACATCCTGTAGCCTGCATTATGATCTTCCCACTCATTATAAGGTGATCCCTCACCCTGATGATCTGCACGTAACAGTGCTCTTTTTCGGCGGACTTACTCGTTCCCAGCTTGAACTTGTAACACAAGAGATGCTGAAATTAGCCGAACGTACGCCTGCATTCACGATAGCGATAAATGGCATTTCATTTTTCGGAAATCCAATGGGCCCGCGAGTCGTGTATCTTGCTGTTTCGAATGCTCCTCCATTAACCGGAGTTTATCGTGAACTTTCTAAACGTCTGGAAACAGTTTTACAAAAACCGGCGGCATTAGACTACACACCACATATTACAATCGCTAAAAAGAAAAAGGATACGAACGCAGTTCCAATTATTCAAGAACAGTTTGAACCTTTGTCTTTGGACGTCTCTGGAATAATTCTTTATTCCATTGACCCTGCGGCATCTCCTAAGTATTCCCCTGAATTCATATTTCCATTTATCAATTCTTCTCGTATTGATGGCTAGGTTCTGCACATACTGAAACGGATGAAAACATACGAGAGGAGCATGAATATGGGCCGTGATGAACATTCAAAAGGTGGAAAGAATGCTGCTTCACTTCCGCAAACACCTAAAAATCAAAAACTATCCGCTTCAGACATGAGAGCAGAAATCGCACGCGAACTGGATAACATTGAGTCACTTGTGAAGCAGCGGGAATCAACGAAAAAACGCAAGTAAAAAACGGCCTCTTTTTTTATTGGAGGCCACTGAAAAGTCCGTTAAAGTTAGTTATGTGTAAGAGAATGTTGAGTTGTGCTCCAGGCGGACGCTTTCTGCTCCAATCAACGAGAAATCGTCAAGGAATCTAAAAAGGATATTCAATCACTAAATTTTAAAGAGTCCATCACTTGAGTTTCAAGTGATGGACTCTTTTCGTTTGTTGTATAAATACGTGTAATCATTTCAGGCGGTATCCCATTGATTTTTAATCCGTTTTTGTTATACCTGGAATTGATTCATATTTTGCTGTAACTTCTCTGCCAGTTCTGCCAGAAGTTGAGCACTTGTTGAAATCTCTTCGTTGACAGCTAATTGTTCATCTGAAGAGACACGTGCGGATTCTGCTTCGTCTGCAGCTTGTTGTGCTAACGATTCAATTGAAGCAGCATGGTCAACCACATTTTGAATCATGGTTTTCATAATTTCAATTGAACTTGAAACTTTACTCACTCGCTCATCCACATCAGATGCAGCCAATTCGATTTCCTCAAACACTTTGCTTGTCCGAGTCGTTACGACCAGGCCTTCTTGCATCTGATTGGCACTCACTTCCGTTTGTTCAACAGCGTGTCCTACATTTTCAATCATTACCGCAATCAGCTGATCGATTTCAGCAGAAGAACGTTTAGACTGCTCTGCCAAGTTCCGGACTTCTTCAGCTACAACCGCAAAGCCTTTTCCGTGCTCACCAGCGCGTGCTGCTTCAATGGCTGCGTTAAGCGCCAGAAGATTGGTTTGATCCGCCAATCCTGTAATCATGGAGGTTACGCCGCGGATATTTTCCGAGTGCTCTGCCATTTCCGTAATGGTTTGCGCTGAGTTCTTCATTAAAGAACTGATCGACGACATTTTGTCAGAAAACGTCGTCAATGAAGCGGATCCTTCTTGAACTAATTTTGTTACTTGTTCTGACGACCGCAGCATTTCTTCGTTATCAGAAGAAATGGTATCTACCGTATTTAAAACCTCACTAATTGCTTCATTCGATTCAGATACGAGTGATTGCTGGTCGGTACTCGCCTGCAAGCTTTGCTTAGACATACTAGCTACCGTCTCCGAAGCAGCCAAACTTTCTTCTGCTCCAGCAGAAAGCTGTTCCGCTTGAGACGCAAGCTGATGCGCTGAATCTCGTACATGTGTAATAACGGATCTCAAATTATTCGACATTCCATTAAATGCGGCAGCCATATCGCCAATTTCATCTTTGTTTTTAACCATCACTGGCTGCGCAGCTAAGTCGCCAGATGCAATTTGTTGAAATGCTTCTGTCATTTTACCGACAGGACGTGCAATCATCCTGCTTATTAAACGAGCAATAACAATTCCTGCAATTACTGCCAAAACCGCCATCCCAATGATTAAAAGCTTAACAGTTTGGATGGACTTTTCCAGTTCTTTTTCTGCCTTGCTGCGTGCTTTTTCCTGTGCAGTGATCATTTCGGATATTTGACCCCTCATCACATCTTGATAGAGTGACGCTTGTGAAGAAACTTCTATACCGCGCTCTTTTGACTCAATTTGATAGCTCTTGATTGCTTTGTCTGTCAGCTCATCGTAACTTGTGGAAGAGCTGAGAATTTCGGCAAGCTTTTCTTTGTTTTTCTTAGTATGTAGCATCTGCTCTAGTGTTTCCGACTTCTCTTTAAATTCTTTAATAAGTGTTTCCCGGCTTTCCAAATAGGAAATTTGGTCAAAAATCATATAACCGCGAATTTCATTTGATTTTTGTGATTGCAGGGCATTCAATTGTTCCAAGATCATCACTTTCTGGATACGATCATTGATGAGGTCTTTGTACTCACGATCTAGAGTAGTTAACGCCCAAAAGCTTGCTGATCCCATTAGAGCCATAATGATTAATACAGCTAAAAAGCCAAACCAAAGCCTTCTCCCAACAGTCATTCTCACAATATGCACCCACCTAACTATAGTCGAATAGCTTTAGTATATCCTACTTACAGATAGGCGTATAGGTCTATTTTTTCAAAAAATATTGTTATTCAACAGTCCTCATTTTTTCATTTTTCTATAAATTACTGCATATCTTTCATCACATGCTTGAATAGCAGTGCCAATCCATCCTGCTTTTAAAAGTTTCTGTTGCTCCGTGGTTTCCGCCATCTCAACTTCAATCGAGTCATCGTCCGTTACAGACACTTCAGTTACTAAATTCTTCATCATGATATAGCGGGTGAGCGTTTCGTATTTCACACTAAGTGCAGCGATATGCATTCCTAACTCAAATTTGTCTTTAATGCTCGCAATATTGAATGGTGCAACTGTCGTGCATATATAGTTATAGTGATCTGTATCGACTTCATCCATCATGATTCTGCCGAGCTGTCGCTGCAAGCCATTCCCTTGAAATTCCGGATCGACATTGGTGATTTCTGAATACAGTACTGAACTCCATTGTTCTTTTGGAATACCTGCATCCTCTCCAAGATGCTCAGGGTCTTCACCAGGATCGAGTAATGCACGGAAAGCAATCAGATTCCCCTCCGAACGTACCCCGGCAAGCAATCCATTGCCATCTAGGATACTGATGAATTCTTCATCTGTTAACGGCTGTAAAAAGGCCTTTTCAGATAAATGCTCGATGACTTTCGTTTGCAGTCTCTTAATTTCAGGCAGATCCTGTTTCGTTAATTTCAGGACAGGAAGCGAGATGCCATTCTTTAACGTCACGTGCTTCATACAGACACCACTTTTTCACTGAAGACTGTCAGTTCAGCTAAGACTGATTCGTCAATTTCAATCCCGAGCCCTGGCTTCTCGTTCAAACGAATATATGGGACATCGTATGTTAGATTTCCGACATCTTTACTGAATTTTAAAGGTCCAGTCAGTTCAACACTCGACATCGCCTTTTGTGAGAACGCCACATGGAACCCAGCTGCTGAACCAATCGATGATTCAACCATAGAACCTACCTGACAGTCGATGCCTGCCATTTCCGCCATATGCGCCAGTTTCATCGCAGGATACATACCGCCGCATTTCATGAGTTTAATGTTCACTTTGTCAGCTGCACGCTTTGCAATAATTTCTCGCATTTCACGAACTCCGCGAAGACCTTCGTCTGCCATCAATGGCGTAGCACTTTTAGATTTCACTTCAACTAATCCATCGATATCGTCCGCTTTTACGGGCTGTTCTAACCAATCAAGATGACACGCTTCCAACTTTTTCATAGCCTGCAATGTTGTTGAACTATTGACCCATCCTTGGTTGACATCCACTCGGATTGCAACTTCATCACCCACGCGTTTACGGACGGCTTGAATGCGTTTTACATCTTCTGATGCATCTGTTCCGACTTTCATTTTAAACGATGTATAGCCTGCTTCCATACGATGTGCAGCCTCTTCCGCCATCGCTTCTGGCTCTCCAATGCTTAAGACGTGTGTAATCGGGAATTCACTATGGTATCGGCCCCCAAGTAATTGATAGGCAGGGATTCCAAGATTTTTACCAACTGCATCAAAACAGGCAATGTCAATTGCTGCTTTTGCTGTTGGAACTCCATAGATTTCTTTGTCCATTTTTTCATGAAGACGTCCGAATTGACTCGGGTCAAGTCCGATAACGGCTGGAGCCAGCGTATGACGAAGTACAGCAAATGTTCCTTCCCAGCTCTCCCCAGTTACATGATCATCGGCAACCGCCTCGCCATATCCAACGATTCCAGTATCAGTTGTCAGCTTTACAATTATTGAAGGCATGTCATCATATGTTGCGTAACTGATGACGAATGGCTCGTGAAGTGGTAGTCTAATAGCGAAAATCTCAATTTCTTTAATATTCATGAAATTATCCCCTTCCTGCTTGGCAAGTTTATAATTTCATTGTATCATTGTCGTTAAATAGTCGCTAATTAAAAAGGTGGTTGAACATGAGAACAAAAGTAGCAATCTTCGGATCCAAGGAATTCTGTCAGCGTGCTCTGCAATTCACAGAACAGCGCAGTGAGATTATAGTAGATTTGTATCCTTATAGCGTTCCAAGTGAGGCCCCTGCTCTATTGAAGAAACTGCTACCTTGTGATGCGATTCTATTTTCAGGATCACTTCCCTATGTAGCTTCCACTGCTGTATTGGCTTCGATACCTGTTCCTGCTGTCTATCTCAAACAAGATGAGACTGAAATTACTACTACCTTATTATCCATTTCACTGCATCAAAGCTTAGACTTAGAAAACGTATCGATAGATGTCCGTGATCGTAATGTTTTAGAAAACGTTTTTGAGGATATAAAAGCAGGTGAAAAATGTCCTTTGGTTTATCAATTGGAAGAGGATTACGAGATGGAAGATCTGGTTCAATTTCATGCAACGGCCTATAAGGAAAATCCGGACAATATCGCTATTACAAGTGTGCACGCTGTCTACGATCGCTTATCTGCGCTGGGAATACCGGTTCATAAAATGATCAGTGTGAAAAGCTCATTTCTTAAAACGATTGACCGTGTTTGCCAAGAAGCACTGTTCCAAAAAAGCGAGACTTCTAAGATTGCTGCCGGTATTTTAGATGATTCCAACCTGAAGACTGAAGAGAAGGACAGTTATAAAAGGCTCTCACAATTGTTACAGGCCCACTGCATCCATTCCGATGAAGGGATTTTGTTTTATACAACCCTGGGGGCTATTCAAACAGCTGTGCACCTATCTGAATTTCATCAACTTGTTAAACTTGTGAGCGGCCAGCTGGCTTTTGGAAGTGGCCGAACACTTACATCGGCGAAGGAAAACGCTATGAGTGCCCTTCGCTACATGCAAACTGAACAAAACTCCGGTCTCTATTTGCTGGACGAGAAAAAAGAATTGCATAGTCTTCTGCATTCGGAAGGCAATACGGTTGAATTACGAGTGATTGAACCAGTCCTCACTGACATCGCTGAAAAAACAGCGCTAAGTCCAGCTGTATTATCAAAGCTTGCAACATTCGGTCAAAGCCAGCAGTCCACCCAATTCACTGCAAATGATTTAGCAAATCACCTTGGAGTTTCCCGCAGAACTGCAGAAAGAACCATAAAAAAACTTCTGACGAGTGCATATGCGAACACAGTCGGTGAAGAGATGACGTATCGCCAAGGAAGGCCGCGTGCCGTGTATGAACTGAACTTTCCCGTATACTAAAGAAAAGGCTGTCCAGAAAATCAGATTTCGCCTGATTTCCTGAACAGCCTCACTTTTTTTACGAATGCACGGGTATTTGCTCTTCTTCCACGGAATCCCCAAGTATTTTCTTTTCCTCAGCATCCACACGTTCTTTTTCCTCTGCTGTCATTTTCACAATTGAAAATCCAGTTAACGCATAAATAATGGATAGAATCGGCACAACGAAGTTGATGATCGCATATGGTCCGTACTCCGTCACACCGACCCCAAGCGTTCCAAGGATGAAGACACCGCACGTATTCCACGGAATAAACACAGATGTTAATGTTCCTCCGTCTTCCAGCGCACGAGATAAGTTTTTAGAACTAAGTCCCTTATCTTTATACGCTTTACTGAACATACGGGAAGGCACGACAATTGAAATGTACTGTTCTGAACACGTTGCGTTCGTCATGAAACACGCGCCAATCGTTGAAATAATTAACGATGATGTCGACTTTACAACTTTCATGAGCTGATCCATGATTGCCTTCAGCATACCTGAATACTCTAATATTCCGCCAAACGTCATTGCAACAATCGTCATCGATACGGTATACATCATCGAATCCAGTCCGCCGCCGTCAAACAAATTGTCGACAAGCTCATTTCCTGTTTTAATAGAAAATCCTTCTTGTAGCGCAACGAGTGCTTCAATAACTGACCCGCCTTGTATGAAGATCTGGCTTAAGAAGCCCATTACAATCCCGACTATCAAAGCTGGAACAGCTGGAACTTTCAGCGCCACCATGACAATGACTGCTAAAGGTACGAGTAACAGCCAAGGTGAGATTAAGAAACTTTCTTTCATGACTTTAGAAGTTTGTGCGATTTTTTCCATATCTAAATTGCCATTTGCAAAACGTCTTCCAAGCACCGTGAATACGCCAAATGCGATGAGCAGTGCTGGTATTGTTGTGTACAACATGTGTTTAATATGATCAAACAAATCTGTACCGGTTAAGCCGGATGCCAGGTTTGTCGTGTCTGAAAGCGGTGACATTTTATCCCCAAAATAAGCACCTGAAATAACGGCTCCTGCCACCATACCGGCTGGAATACCCATGCTGAGTCCGATTCCCATACCAGCAACACCGATAGTCGCCATTGTAGACCACGAACTTCCAATCGCGAGTGATACAATGGAACAAATGATCATAATTGCTACTAAGAACCAAGCAGGTGTGATTAACTTCAAACCATAAAAAATCATAGTAGCGACAATTCCGCCACCCATCCAGGCACCAATCGTAAGGCCTACCAGCATAATAATGACGACTGCTGGAAGTGCCAGACGAATTCCCTTATACATCATTTCCTCTATTTCTTTCCAGTTGAATCCATATTTCCAAGCGACTAGGGATGCTATCGAAGTTCCTACGATTAACGGCATATGAGGGCCTTGTTCGAGCCAGACCACTGTGACCAGCATAACGCCAATCATAATGACTAATGGCAGTATCGCCATCCAAAAATTAATCTCCCGTTTCTCTTTCACTTTTCTCTGTTCCATTTGGAACCACCCCCAGTAAAATGTCAGACTAGCAATAACTGTCGCTTAATAGTCGTTAATCGAATAATAAACTCGCTTTTCTGCATTGTCAATAGTTTTTATGTAAACGATTACAATGGTATACTGAATAAATCAGGATGATTTTACACGATTCAGCTCCCCCCTTCCCAGATACTGAGAATGATCTGGATACAATTCTATAGAACAAAGGTGGTTACTGCTCATGAAAAAGGAGCATAAAAAGGAGTCATTCTGGCACTTGGTACGCCGGTATCTATTTATTGCAATTGGCGCCGGCTTAGCCGCAGTTGCATTGGAATTATTTTTAATTCCGAATTCAGTCATTGACGGTGGAATTATCGGGATTTCACTGATTGTTAATTATTTAAGTGACATCCCCTTCGGTATTCTGATTCTGCTATTCAACATACCTTTTGTATTTTTCGGCTACAAGCACATCGGTAAAAACTTTTTCCTCTCTTCCACTTTTGCAATTGTCTTTTTGGCAGTCATAGAATTCCCGCTGAAAGCGGTCGGTCCTTTTGTGACGGATCCACTCCTTGCGACAGCTTTTGGAGGAATACTCCTCGGGGCAGGTGTGGGGATTGTCATTCGGAATGGCGGTGCTTTAGATGGAACAGAGATATTAGGAATATTGCTGACAAAGAAAGTGCCCTATTCAGTCGGAGAGTTTGTCATGTTTCTTAATATCTTCATCTTTGGATGGGCAGGTTTTGTGCTCGGTCCTGAAAAAGCGATGTATTCCATTTTGACTTATTACATAGCTGCTAAAGCGATAGATGCGGTTATTCAAGGGTTTGATGAAACGAAAGCAGCGATTATTGTTTCGGATGAATTCGAAGAAATGGCAGCTGCGATCGGCAAGCGGCTGGGCCGCTCGGTTACAAAACTTCACGGAAAAGGCGGTTATAGTGATAACGAAAAAGACGTCATATATGTAGTGGTGACACGTCTTGAGCTGACAAAGTTAAAAGAAATTGTTCACGACATTGATCCTTCTGCGTTTACAACGATTATGGATACGCAGGAGACTCACGGTTCACGGTTTAAGTCAGCGATCCATTAATAAGTAAAAGGCTGTCCCTGGTTGTCATTCATACGACTCCATGGGACAGCCTTTTTTTGTATACTCCATGTCTTTCGAAAGAATTCATGTGACGTTCAGGAATTCAAATTCCAACTAGTTGTATAGACATCCATTCTGCTATGCATGCTGAAGACAAACAGCAATGACTATCGGAATGGAGAGTTGACAATGCAACGTGTGCAAAAGAGGATAGGGACATTTCTATTCAGTACGAAACAATTGCTTTTGATGCTGTTAAGCTTGTCTGTGTTTGATGCTATTGTAACAGATTTCGGACTGCGCCTTGAACTGATTAAGGAAGCCAATCCAATGGCAGATTTTGTGTATGGGCGCAGTATTTTTTTGTTTTATTCGATGAAGATTGGATTTCCAATCAGTCTATTTGCACTGCAGCCGGCAGTGGACCGATCTCGAATCGTGCAATGGCTTCTTCAATTTACGATAGGTCTTTACGCTGTCGTAGTTGGAGTGCATATATTTTGGATGATGCTTCAATTTACATAAGGGACGTCCCGTGTTTCAACTGAAATCATGTTGATGCTATACTGTTAGTACAACGACTAAGTGAAATGGCGGGTACATAGATGAAACAAACAATAGGGATTCTTGCGCACGTGGATGCAGGGAAAACGACATTTTCAGAACAACTTCTTTACTTAACGAAGCAAATTAGAGAACGCGGCCGTGTAGATCATCAAGATGCTTTCTTGGATAATCATTCAATTGAACGTGCTCGGGGAATTACAGTCTTTGCAGAACAGGCGGAAATCGACTATGAAGGAAATTGCTTTACATTAATTGATACACCCGGTCATGCCGACTTCTCCCCTGAGATGGAAAGAGCGGTTCAAGTGATGGATGCTGCGATTCTCTTAGTCAGTGCTGTTGACGGAGTTCAAGGTCATACAGAAAGAGTTTGGCAGTTGTTGCGTGAAGCACAAGTTCCTACTTTTTTGTTCATCAATAAAATGGATCGTGAAACAGCCGATGCAACTGCAATTATGAGCGAACTTCACTGCTCCCTTTCTATGAATTGTTTTGATCTAGGTCTCGTAGATCATGACGATACGATGTCTGAAGAGTTGGCAGAATGGCTAGCTGAGCGTGATGACACACTGCTCAATCGGTATTTGGAGACTGGCTATGATAAAGAATCTTGGATGGAAACACTTAAAAATCTTGTCCTGGAGGGAAAGGTTTTTCCGTGCGGCCAAGGATCTGCATTGAAAGACATTGGCATCGGGTCTTTCTTTTCTAAATTTGTCACTCTCACGAATCGAACGGAGGCTTGTGAAACTTCAGCCCCCTTCTCTGCATCTGTCTATAAAATCCGTCATGATGAAAATGGACAGCGCATTACGTTTCTAAAGGTCCTTAGCGGTACTCTTAAAGTCCGCGATGAATTGACTGCGGGAGACCTGGCAGAAAAAGTTACACAAATCAGGGTGTATAGCGGAACTAAATTCACAGCAGTCTCACAAGCAAAGGCTGGAGATTTGGTAGCTGTGACGGGTCTTTCGAATGCTTCGGCCGGAGATACGATCGGCCTCGACAACGGACGAGTCCAGATCAGTTCTATTCCTGCACTAAAAGCAGCGGTCCAGTATGATCCGGCCTATTCCAGTAAAGATGTTTGGAATGTGTTCAGCATACTCGATGCTGAAGATCCGACGTTACATGCGATATGGAATGAACATAGCCAGGAGATTGAAATCCGTGTGATGGGAGTTATCCAACTTGAAGTCCTTGAACATATTGTGCACGAGCGTTTCAATATGAATGTAACATTTGGGACTCCCACGATTCTTTATAAAGAAACGATTGCTTCAAAGGTTACGGGATACGGTCATTTCGAACCGCTCAAACACTATGCAGAAGTACATGTCGAAATGGAACCTTCCGAACGCGGATCAGGCATTCACTTTCAATCGCGCTGTCATACGGATGCTCTGTCACCCGGTCACCAGCGTGTCATAGAAAAACATTTGTTTGAACGCGATCATCATGGAATCTTAACAGGTTCCCCACTGACAGATATCACCGTTACATTATTAACGGGGCGCTCCCATAACGAGCATACTTCTGGCGGTGATTTCAGAGAATCACTTTTCCGCGCACTTCGTCAAGGGCTCGAGCAAGCTGAAAATCTGCTTCTTGAACCGTACTACGCCTTTAAAATGAAAATCGACAGCGACCATATCGGACGGGCATTGACGGATATTCAAACGGCCCATGGAATTTTCAATGCTCCTGAAACAGATGGGAGCTCTACTATAGTCACTGGCCGCGTTCCTGTTGCCTCCTTCTTGAACTACAGTACGGAATTTTCTTCCTACACTGGAGGGAAAGGTGTTCTTGTTTTAACGTTAGACGGGTATGGTCCTTGTCACAACCCCGAAGAAATCATCGAAACCATAGGGTACGACAAATCAGCCGATCCAGAATACTCGTCTTCATCTGTGTTTTGTGCAAAAGGAAAAGGATATGCAGTCCCTTGGCAAGAAGCGAAAGCTGCCATGCATTGTGATGTGGAGTAAGAAAGGAAGTTTTTTATGAAACGAGTGATTGTTACTGGCTATAAACCCCATGAGCTCGGGATCTTTGATGCTAAAAATCCGGGGATTGCTATTATAAAAAGAGCATTGGCAGATCGTCTTTCAGGACTTGTTGAAAATGGTTTGGAATGGGTTATCATCAGCGGCCAGCCCGGATGCGAGACGTGGGCTGGACAAGTTGTCGATGAATTAAGAGAGGCTTATCCAACCCTTCAGCTAGCCCTCATTACACCATTCTTAGAGCAGGATAAAAATTGGAATGAACTGAAGAAGCTAGATTATGAAGAACTTCAGCTAATAGCTGATTATCAAGTAAGTTTGACGAACCGCCCATATGAAGCCCCGTGGCAGTTCATTGAACGGGATAAGTTCTTGCTAAGGAATTCGGATGGCTTACTCGTCGTCTACGATGAAGAAAACGACGGCTCACCGAAGTTCATGAAACGGATGGCGGAAAAATATGCAGAGAAGCAACCCTACGAGGTCTTAACGATAGCAGCGGATGACTTGCAGCTGATTGCAGAAGATATCCAGCGCGCCGAGCAAGATTCCTTTATGGATTTTTGACCCTCAAACGATCCAATTTTGTACATTCAAAAGGCAGAGCGCACTTGCGCTCTGCCTTTATATCGTTATCTCAGAGAATTGACGTTGTCATAAGAATCATGGACATGAAGAAAATCGTCATATAATTGACAGAGTACAAAAACATCCATTGTGCCCATTTGTAATCATCTTTCATGAACAAACCAGCTATCGCCAATATGATGAAACCCATATTCATCACTGTAACCAACACGATGAATCCTGTGCCGAAAGCTGCCAGGAAAAACGGCAGCGGCAACAGACATGCACTATAGACAATCGACTGACGCTTGGTCATTGGGATACCTTTGACTACAGGCAGCATTGCAACGCCTGCTGCACGGTATTCATCCACTTTCTTGATAGCAATTGCAAATGTGTGAGGCATCTGCCAAATGAACAGAACAATTGCCAATACAATCGGTACCATATGGTAAGACGGTCCCACTGCTGCCCATCCGATCAGCGGAGTGACTGCACCGGATACACTCCCGATAACGGTATTGAGCGTGTACTTCCGCTTTGACCACATTGTATAGAGGACGACATACGTGAACCAGCCGATAAACCCATAAATCGCTGCGCTTGGTGAAGCGGCATATAGCAAAATCACACCTACCACGGATAATCCGATCCCGATCTTCAGGATAGTCTCCATAGATATATTCCCTGTTACAGTCGGCCGTTTTTGAGTACGCGCCATCACTCGGTCCAAGTCCACTTCGTACCAGTTATTTAACGTAAGTGCCCCAGCCATTAACATTGTACTGCCTGCCATTGTTAAGAAGAAAAGTGAAATGTATTCCGCAAATGTGCCGCCATAGAAATAGATAGCAAGCCAGAACCCTGCAAAGACAGGAAGAATGTTAGCAATTAGCACGGGGCCTTTAAATAAATATTTCAAGTCAGTAGCAAGCGTTGACGCATGCTGTTCTTTTTCGTGCGTTCGCTCCATTGTTTTTTGCATAAGTTCGCATCCTTTAAAGAATGATAAGAAGTTTAAAGACATATTTCCTTCATACTACTATATCATCATTCGGACACAAACAGAAAGACCTGAAATGAAGATAATGTGACATTTCTCTAGAATCCCTCTGCCTTCAAGCGGATAAAATATATTCCAATTATTTTAACGATAACTATACGTTACTGTGACGGTTGCTTGGATTTCCAAAGTCCCCGGTTCAATTCCAGGAGCTGCACTCATCTTTGCCATTTGAATTGGATATGGCATCACACTATTTCCTGCCTCTTCTTGGATGTGCAAAGGGACCTGTTGAAGCACTACTTCTGCCGCATGCGCAAGCGCTTCTGCATGTGTATGAGCCTTTTGCACAGCTTTACTTAACGAGCGCTCATAAAGCTCTGACGAATTTGAAATGCCGAACTGTACCGCAGATACTTCTGTTGCACCGGACTGCACTGCAGCATCGATAATTTCTCCAATCTTAGAAATATCTTTTACAGTCACATGAAGCTGATGCTGGACTTCGTAATTACGAAAACGCTGCTGTCCATCAATGTAATCATACTGAGGAGCAACTGAAAAATGAGAAGTTTGAATTTCACTCTGCTGTATTCCTAGTGAAGTAAGCCGATCCACTACAGACTTAGAACGTTCAGCATTTTCTGCCTGGGCATCCGTTAGTTGTTCTGCATGTGTCGTAATTCCAATTTGAATCGTACCTTGATCTGGTTCGGCATGGATAGCTCCATTTCCCGTAACAATCATAGTCTGACGTTGTTCACACATTTGCCTTCACCCTTTCGTTGACTTTGCATACCTGTTCTCGCTGCTTTCCTATCTTATTCATCTATAGTCCAATCCGATTTTCCCTTTTGAACAAATGACTAGAAAAAAATTTAAGAAACGCGGGTCGCACAACAAGCTTTTTCATCGTGCAGGATACGTTATCCTCAAATTTGGGTATAGAACGCATAAGTACTACTGCATTTATTATTGACTACAAGGAGTTATGCTTATGAAATGGCGCGGACGAAGAGAAAGTACAAACGTAGAAGATCGGCGAGGTAAAGGCAGTACAGCTATTGTTGGCGGCGGCATCGGCACCGTCATCATAGCATTGGTTGTTTTGTTCCTAGGCGGTGATCCATCCGAATTGCTAGGTTCGATAACTGACGGAGACACAACTCAAAACCAGCCTTACGAAGAAACAGCAGAAGAACGCGAGCTGGCAGACTTTGTGTCAGTTGTGCTTGCGGACACAGAAGATGTATGGTCTGAAGTATTTGCCGAAGAAGGTATGACTTATGAAGATCCGAAATTGGTCATGTATACGGGCAGCGTCCAATCTGCTTGCGGATCCGCAAATTCAGCAGTCGGACCTTTCTACTGTCCAGGTGACGAAAAGCTTTATATCGATTTAAGTTTTTATGATGAACTAAAAACAAATTTCAAAGCCCCCGGTGACTTTGCGATGGCTTACGTTATTGCCCACGAGGTCGGGCACCACGTACAAAAACAGCTTGGCACGAGCGATAAGATGAATGCACTGCGTAACCGTTTAAGCAAAGAAGAATATAACAAGTACTCCGTGAGACTCGAATTACAAGCCGATTACTATGCTGGAGTTTGGGCAGGCCGGGCAAAACAAATGGATTTACTCGAAAAAGGAGATTTGCAAGAAGCATTGACCGCAGCAAGTGCGGTTGGAGACGATACCATTCAAAAACGTTCTCAAGGATATGTGGTTCCGGAAAGTTTCACACACGGTACTTCTAAACAGCGTCAAGATTGGTTTTATAAAGGCTTTGAAACCGGGACAATCGAAGGCGGCAATACATTTGCAGGTTTGAATTTCTGAATCGAAAACTAAAAAAACGTTCGAACCAGTCAATCCAAAGACTGGTTCGAACGTTTTTTAGCGACTCGGTCTGACGATGTGTGCATATGGATTCGGCTTCCCATCCAGTAAGTCCTGAATAATCGCAGCACCGGCCATTGAATAGCACGTTCCATTTCCTTCAAATCCAAGCAAGTAATAGACATTGTCGTGTTGAGACGAAGCTCCCATAAATGGCAGTCCGTCTTTAGAAATCCCAAATAGGGAATTCCACGCATCGTCAATTTCTACATCCAGCTTTGGAAACATTTCTTTTATTTCATCTAAAATTTCCTGGCCTTTTTGTTGAATCAAATCAGGATCGTCATGCAAATCACTCGATTCTTCGTCTAAACCTCCTGCGATCATTCTGCCGCCTGGGGCCGTTCGGAAATATAAGTATGGTTTTTTGGTTTCCCACACCATGACGTTATCTTTCCACAACTCCCCTTTGATCGGTTTTGTCGCAATCGCAAAGGTTTGATTGATCTGCGCTTTTCCATTCAGTTCGCTGTACAGCTTCCTGTACCCCGTCGCAATGATTATTGAGTCGAAGGAAATCTGAGCACCTGTTTCTGTTAAGACCGATGTATCGGTCAAGGAATCCATATCTATTGAGGTATGCTCAAAATAAGTCACACCCATTTTCAAATTTTCCTCAGTTAATGCTTGGATGAATTGATAAGGATTCACTTCAGCATCGTGCCATGTTCGCAAGGCTGCCGGTTTATCGATCTCATATTGTTCCAATAACTGAGTATGATTCAAATACTCCGCTGGAAAATTGTATTGATTTAAGAAGCCATATTCTCTTTTTAATTTATCCACATCATTCTGTGTAGAAGCATAATAAATACTATCACGTAACCGATATCCGGTCGTTTCCGGTAATTTAGATGCAATCTCAGTTAACTGATCCATCGATTCCAGACACATTTTGTAGAACAGAACGGCATCCTCTTCACCAATCCTATCTACAAATTCTGAGAGCATCGTATCGCTGGCATATTGAAGAAGTCCGGTATTTGCAGAACTGCTCCCTCTTCCAACTTCAGCACGATCGATAACAGTTACCCGCTTACCGGATTCTGCCAATTTATAGGCTGCTAATGTCCCGGACATACCTCCGCCTATTATCAAAATTTCTGTAGTATAATCTTCATTCAGTCGTGGAAAATGAGCAGCTGGTGTCGCCGTTTTATCCCAATACGTTTGTCCTGTCGTCAGTTTCATAATTATCTTCCTCTCGTATCGCGTTCAACTCTATCTACTATTCCCTTCAATAGAGCTGTCGCAAACCAGGAAAGAAAATGATTTAGTTTTTTATTTTTTTACGCAAGGACAATTGCTCTATGATAATTGCGACAATCGTTCCTGTGATTAACCCATTAGATAATACAGAAGCCAGAACTGCAGGCAATTGCGCAAAACTCGCGGAAGGAACAAACATAATTCCCACGCCGGTCATTAACCCAATGGCAACTGCTTTTCTAGCGCGATCTTTCTCTTCGTCCTCATCCAGTTCTGAAAACGCCATAGATACCATCTTCGTAAAAATTGCAAACGTAACGGCATACGCAACTGGTGCGGGCAGTGCTGCAAATACAGCCATAATTGCTGGGAAAAACGTAATTACAACAATCAAAGCACTTCCGACGATGAATGGCAGCATCGTGGCCATGCCCGTTGTTCCAACAAAACCTGCAGCGCCTGAAATCGGTACTGGACCAATCGCTGAAAAAACACCGGATAATAAATGGTTAATGCCTGATACAAATGAGCCTTGCCGCACACGATTTTCTACTTGCATGGAAAACTTCTGTTTAAGCAGGTTTTCCATTACACGGATGGAAGCCAGCATATTCGCAATTAACAATAGAGTTATGAATACCGCTGTCACCGCAACTCCACCATCCCAAACTGGCGGTCCATAGACAAACATTTTTGGCAGTTCAATAATTTGACCTGTTCCCATTTCAACATGGGGGGACCTTCCAATCACTGCAAAAATTGCCCAACCTGCAACAATGGAGAACAATACGGCGTATTTGGAAACCCATTCTCTTTTATTCCCCATTGCAACAAATGTAAGGAGTAACACGAGTAAACTTCCTGCTGCAACTCGCAGGTCTATAGTGTCTTCTGCAGTTTCCACACCTACCATGCCTTTTATGAACGTTCCGCTCAATTGCAATATGAGCAACATAAGGTACGTAAACGTAATTGCTGGTGTAAATAATTTTTTCATTTTCGTAATAACGCCTGCTGCTGCGAGAATAATGAATAGGACCCCGCTGTAAAGCATGCCGCTTTGAAGTGCTTGCAGCGCATCGTGAGGAGTGCTGTAAAATACCCCGACCATTCCAGCATAGACAACGAAAATACCCCACCATAAACCGGCTGGTCCTTCATTGATTGGTAATTTGTGCCCCAGAAATGCTTGTAAAAGACAAGCAACACCTAATACAAAGATAGTCCGTTGCAAGAACAGAGCGGTATCCCCTGAATCCATGCCGAATACATGTGCAATTGCAATAGGTGCAGCAATTGAAGATGCCATTAAAAATACAGCCCATTGTATGCCTCCTGCCAGTTGTTTCATCTATAATTCCTCCAATAATTCCGCTCAAATTTTTCGTTTATCAGTATACCATGCAATTTATCATTGTGTTCGGTACACTTTATATAGCATACCTTACCGCTTAAAGCGGAGCTGTTATGGGTACAAGATAGGTATAGAACGATCGAGAGAGGATGGTTGCTCATGGGATCCCAATTTGACGAAATGCGTCAGCGGCTTCAGCATATCGGAAATTTATCCAACTATATTGAAGAGCTATTTACAAAACTGCCCGGTAATTTAATTTCAGAAAAACAACGGAAGAAAATGATGGAAATCATGATGGACGATGACGAACTGCAAAACCTGCTGGAAGGACTGAAGAATCCCCGCCCTCCGCGTTTTGTATTAGTCGGGAGAACAGGCGTCGGAAAAAGCAGTCTTATTAATGCTCTGAGCGGCAGGTATCTAGCTGAAGTAAGTGAAGTGGAAATCGGCACAAAAGAAGCAAAGCGGTATGCCTATGAAGCAGATGGACATGTGTACTTTGAAGTAATTGACACGCGAGGAATCGGTGAATCGGAAACGTTCGATACGAAAGCTGAGGATACATTAAAAGATGTCATTCAATCATTCAAGCCGGATGCTGTTCTGTTTTTACAAAAGGCAACGGAACGGGCACATATTGATAAAGACGTGGCGGTCACTAAAAAGATTATGAAAAAGGCAGCAGAAGGGCTTCCACTGGTTGCCGTCATCACCCAAGTGGATGATTTGAATCCCTCTCGCGTGAAAGAACCTGAAAACTATCCATCCGCAAAAGTTCAATTGATCGCTGATAAAACAGAACAGCTGAAACGAATTTTTGAACAGCATGACTTGGAAGCGTCTGCGTTTCTGCCCGTTTCATCATATATTGAATGGTCGGATGATGAAGACGCTAACCGCTCAATTGAATTTGATGGACGATATGGAATTGAGGAACTCATCGATTTTTTAGAAGACAGCCTGGACGTTCGGGCAGCCATTCATCTAGGGTTATCGATTCGACTAAACACCATTTCTGAACGAATTGCCCATCGTTTCATAAAAGTCTTCACTGCATTAGCTGGAACAGTCGCATTGAGTCCCCTAATTGCGACAGACATCGCTGTTTTATTGGCATTGCAGTCTATTTTACTAATGATTATCGCTTACCTTTCAGGACGTGAACTGGACTTTAAAACGGCACGGGAAGTTCTTGTTTCTTTAGGCGGAATTGGTGCAACCGGTTTTACGCTGCGCATGATTGCCCAGCAAGGAAGTAAGTTTGCGAACCTTGTCATTCCAGGGGCAGGTTCTGCGATTAGCGCGAGTATCGCAAGCGGCGGTACGTATGCGATTGGAAAAGCCGCTGTTGCCTACTATTTAAGCGGAGCAGATGAAAAAGAGTTAAAAGCGATTGTAAAAAAGGCCCGTACTGAATATGAAGAAGATATGTAAAAAAGGATGAGCATTGGGCTCATCCTTTTGTTTGTTAAAACGTAATGGTTTGGGGCTCTTCCCCTTTTTTGTTCATCACCCGTATTGAATCAGGGGATACTTTTAAAATGACTAAGTTCGGATCTTCCGGTCCATCAAACCAAGGTTTCATATGTTCATTCCAAATCTTTTCTTTTAAACGTTCTTCATCTGTAATTGTAACTGTACCTGAAATTTCTAAGAAGGTATCTCCATATCCTTCATCATTGTATCCCAGCAAAATATGTGTGTGTGGATTCTTTTCAAGCTCATCCACTTTTTCAGTCTTTTTAGATGTCGCTGTGTACAATGTAAAATCTTCATGATAAAACGTCATATATCTGCTGAAAGGCTTGTTTGCTTCTACTGTTGACATCGTTCCGATATGACTTTTGTCCAAAATGTTTTGTGCAGTTTCTTTTGCATTCATGGTAACCTCTCCTTTTGTTCAATTAGATTCAGTCTTCCACTAACAGAACAAAACTAAACATGGAGCGGCAGCTGCTTTCACTCTTTAGCTGTTTTTGCTGGAGCAGCAAGTGTAATGATATAGCCGATAACAGCTCCAATAATTGCAGGAACCAGCCAGCCAATTTGCTGTTCATGCAGCGGTAAATGCTCTAGAACATTAATAGCAGGTTCAACAACAATCCCCCCGCCTGCAAGACCATCAAAAATACTTACCAGTGCTGTTCCGATTAATGCCAGTGCATAAACAATGGGTCTCCTGCCAAATGCTTTATCAATAAAGGATAAAAGCATTAAAACGATAGCCAGCGGATAGATCATCAAGAGAACTGGGATAGAAAGTGAAATTAGCTGAGTAAGTCCAACGTTTGCAACAATCGTACTAAACACCGCAAAAACCACTACAAATTTCTTATACGAAAGTGCGGGTACCACTTTCGAGAAAAATTGAGCACATGCGGAAACTAAACCAACTGATGTGGTTAAACAAGCGAAAAGGATAGTAATCGCTAAAATAAGGGGACCAAAAGATCCGTATAACAGTTCAGAGGCAAGTGATAAAACAATACCCCCATTTTCTTGAACTCCTATTGCTTCGAGGCTGGTAGCCCCTATAAATCCTAAAGATATGTAAACAAAACTCAAGCCAATTGCTGCAATACTTCCTGCCAAAATCATGGACTTCATGAAACCTTTTGAAGTTTTTACACCTTCAGCTTGAATTGCCGTTGTGATGACACTTCCAAATATCAGTGCTGCAATGACATCCATTGTTAAGTAGCCTTCAACAAAACTTTTAAAGAAAGAATGTGTGCCAAATGTTTCATCTGGAGGATTCATGGCACCAATTGGATCTACAAAGCTTTTAACAGCCAGAAGTGCGATCACTAAAAACAAAATCGGCGTTAAAAACTTACCAATGCGGTCAACTAGTTTTGCCGGGTTAAGTGCCAGCCCTATAGTAATCGCAAAAAACAGAATACTAAAAACAATGAGCGGCCATTGCGCTGTAGCTATTTCGCCCGATAAAAATGGTGAGATTCCAATTTCATATGAAACAGTTGCGGTGCGCGGAATTCCAAAAAACGGACCAATCGCCAAATACACAATCATGGTAAAAACCAGGCCAAAAACCGGGTGAACGCGATCAGCAATTGAGCGTAGATCGCCTCCTGCATGTGCAATTGCCAAAATTGCCAATAACGGTAAGCCAACGCCTGTTATTAGAAAGCCGAACATCGCTATTGCAAGGTCACTTCCTGCTAATTGTCCTAATTTGGGAGGAAAAATAATATTTCCTGCACCAAGGAATAACGCAAAAAGCATTAGACCGATAATGAAATTCTTTTTAAACGTCAAAACGGATACATCTCCTCAAAAATCTTTAAATAAATGCACTAGCATTTATTTTCTCACTTTTAGACTATCAAACATTCCTCGATTTATAAAGGATTTTGTCGAAAAACTTATAGGTATACGTAATAAGAGACCAAATAGTTGCCTTCTTAATACATGCTCTATAAAATACTCTATCAGCAAAACAATTACGGAGGTTTTTTGGAATGCAAAAGTTAGTCTTAGTAGGTGCGCTATCTATTCTGCTGGCGGGATGCGGGAATAATGAGCCTGTACAAGAACCAGATGCAACGGATGATAGCACAAAATCATTGGAAGAGAATTCAGTGAACACACCGCCTGAAGATAATATCGAAGCGGAAGAACAAGCTTCTAAAGGTGAATCCCATTCAAGCTTAAAATCTGAAAGCAGCAAATTTGAATCCTACGAAGAATACAACAAAATTGCTGAAGTTGCAAATGTAGACGGGCTTAATGGAATCGTTGAAACCGACAATTCAGGAACGCGTGTTATTCTCTTCGAAGATGAACGCGGAAAAAAGACCGTTAAAAGCGTCTATGTAAAAAAGGAAAATCGTTTGAAAGTGATTTCTTTAGATGACGATGGTTTGTTATATAATGACATTCTGAAATAACTTATAAAAAAAAGCCCATTCGCTCTACAACTGCGAATGGGCTTTTTGAATCTTATTTCAAATAACGTCTGGCTCCTGAAAATTCGCTGCGATAAGGTTCTGCATCTATCGATAGGATTTCAACTGTTTTCTTTGGATTTGGTGAATGGATCATCTTCCCATTTCCGATATACATGCCGACATGATGGACGTTTCCTTTACCTTTGTTGTAAGCAAAGAACAAGAGGTCACCTGGCTGAAGTTCACTCTTTTTAACGAGGGCTCCGTGTGTCGCTTGCACACTTGCATCTCGAGGAATGTCGATGCCGTGTTGTCTATATACTGAGTATGTGAATCCTGAGCAATCCAAACCAAATCCAGAAGTGCCCGCCCACAGGTATGGCAATCCATTGAACTTTTTAGCAGTAGATATAATATCTTGTGATGCAGGTACTGGAATTTTGCTACCTTTTGGAAGTAGGTTGACATCTTGTTTACGGACGTATTTGGCACCCTCTGTCGACGTCTGAACTTTTATCCAATCCCCATTTTCTTCAAGAACCGGAAGAATCGTATTGAAACTAATCTCCATGAAAGGTCTAGAAGCACTCTCGTCGTGATACAAGTTCGCAACTGGCGCTTTCACCATTGCGGTTGCACATTGTCCATAGTCTGCAAACGACTCTTTAATATGAGACGCTGGAATCCACCCTGGATATCCTGACTTGTTTTTGGGTGAATACTGTTCTTTAACAGCTACTTGCACCCAATTTCCAGAAGTTTTAAGCACAGCTACTTCCTGTCCATAAAGAGCTTGCGTTTCTGTTTTCCCAACTAACCATTGTTTTTGCGGAATTGTCATCGTTTTCGTCCATTTACGAATATCTGCTGGTGCCGCAATAGCTGGTCTATCAATGACTCTAGCTGCATTAGGTGTTTTCCAGAGGGTTGTAACTGCAACAGCTACATGGTATGTCTTTTTCGAAACTGGATTAAAACACGTTAACGCTTCTTGGAATTCAGGATTTAGAATCCGTGCCAGGAAAATACCGAAATGGGCACGTGTTAACGTCATCGCGGGTTTGAATGTATGATTCGGGTACCCGAATGTAATGTTGTTAGCGAATAGAATACTAATAGAAGAAGCTGCAAAACTTTTCACATTCACATCTGTAAACTGAAACGTATTCGCATTTGCAGGCTGTTGTAAATCGAATGAACGAACTAAGATTGCCGCCATTTCAGCACGTGTCAACATTGCATTTGGATTAAATTCTTTTTTCAAATTACCTACCATTATGTTCTCGTCTACAACAGTTGCAATGATGTCATAGCCCGCAGATCCTTTTTTCACATCTGCTACTTGTGGGTCAGGACGGTTTGTCGTATCGAGTTTGAGTGCGCGAACAAGCATTGCAGAAGCTGCTAATCGTGTAATAGATTGATTGATACCATAAGCAACAGACGGACCCGAAGTCACAATGCCTTGTTCAGCTAGAAATTCAAGTTCAGCCTTTGCTGCATATTGGTCACCGACATCACTGAATATTTTTCCTGCCGAAGCTGGACTGGCAAGTGAAAATATAAGTACAGCAATTAGAAACGGGAATATAATTTTCTTGATCATTAATAGCCTCCTGATAGGTTTTATACCTATACCGTACACGAACAGGAGGCTTCTGTATAGACATTTTTCAGAAAATAATCATTTGGTTTTTCAGTCTAAAATTGCGAGAAGCCGATTCACTTCTCTTACTCCGATTTCCTGCCATTTAGATTTGTCTGGAATCCTTCCGTCTTTATCAAGCGGCTCCTGAAATTGGTTAAAGGTCGAAGTTAAAAGTGAGTTTTCTTCCGAGTCAAATCCCGTATTGACGACATGCTTTATGATGTAAGGAGTTTTAAACTGGATCGATGCATTGTCCTGATCCAGCATACCCGCTATGACGTCAAACGGTGCACGGATATAAATGGTCTCTCCTTCCTCCCGATTCAAGACTCTGTCAAAGTATCCGGTGTGGTAGTCCCAGTTCCCCCCAAGATGATATCCTGATTCTTCCAGTCGATTCTGCATGACACCAAATTGAGTTTTCCTGCCTTCAAGCCCTGTTTTTAAACGTATCATCCTATGCACTCCTTTATTCGCAGATTACTCGTAGTATCACCTTTAGAAAGTGATTCATACTCATGATGGAATGCACAAAACAAACTGTGCTATAATCATTTTGTGACCAGGTATTGATACTGACTGCTAACTAAAAAATAATATAGAACGATTTCAAGGGGGCCGCTGAATTATGGAAGATTTACTGAAACTTAAAGGGAAAAATATTGTTGTGATGGGTGTTGCGAACGAGCGCAGTATTGCGTGGGGAATCGCTAAGACACTTTTTGATGTAGGTGCTAATGTTATTTTCACATACCGTAAAGAGCGTTCTCTGGCTAAACTTGAAAAGGCACTTGAAAAGAACGAATTGAATGCTCGTTTGGTTGCAGAGTGTGATGTAAATGAAGATGAAAGTATTCGTGCTGCGTTTGAAAAGATTGGTACTGAAGTCGGTGTAATCCATGGCGTTGTCCACTCTGTCGCATTTGCGCACGCGGAAGATCTGCATAATGATTTTGTAGAAACTTCACGTGACGGCTATGCATTTGCACAAGATACAAGTTCGTATTCACTGATTGCCACTGCTCGTGAAGCACGCCGTTATATGACGGAGGGCGGTTCGATTATTACAATGAGCTATCTGGGAGCTGAACGAGTTCTGGACGGCTATAATGTGATGGGTGTTGCTAAAGCAGCGCTTGAAGCGTCTATGCGTTATTTGGCTCACGATCTCGGAAAAGAGAACATTCGTGTGAATGCGGTGTCCGCTGGAGCGGTTCGCACGTTGTCAGCAAAAGGTGTTCCTTCGTTTAACACGATTCTTCATGAGATTGAAGAAAAGGCGCCGTTACGTCGGAACATTACGTTGGAAGAAGTGGCGAAGATGAGCATGGTGATGTTGAGTGACTTGTCTAGTGGTGTGACTGGCGAAGTGGTTTATGTGGATGCCGGTTATAACATTATGGGATGATTTAGAGATTAAAAAGGCTGTTCGGATGTCAGTTTCACTGATTCCTGGACAGCCTTTTTCTTGAAAAGAGTAAAATTAGACGGTGTTGATTTCCGTTCCAGGTGGACGCGGGCCTTCAGGATACAGGTCATGCAACCGATGCCGCACGATGCGGCGAACTTAGGTTGTTTCCATTTGAGTCCTTCCGGAGACGCCGTCTTTCGCTTCAATTAATGGGAATTTATAAGATTCTTCATATTCACTGCTACTGTAAAAAACCATTAAAAAAATCTCACTTGCCAACTTTCATAAATTTCTTTGTGCCTTTGTTCAGAATTTCGTCGTAGTCGATGTAGGAGAAGATGTCTTCGTCCAGGGAGTCGCTGAAGTTTTTTAGTTCTGCGATAGTTAGTTCTTCGATGCCTTTTTTCTCTTGTTCGCAATAGATGATGAGGCGGCCTACGATGCTGTGGGCGTCTCGGAATGGTGTGCCTTTGCTAACGAGGTAGTCGGCGACTTCTGTTGCGTTTAGGAATCCGGCTTTAACAGCGCTGCGCATTTGTTCAGCGTTGACTTGCATCGTGTCAATCATGCTGGACATGATGTCGATGCAATCGATGACGGTGTCCACTGAATCGAAGAATTGTTCTTTGTCTTCTTGCATGTCTTTGTTATAGGCAAGCGGCAGTCCTTTAAGGGTTGTTAACAATGCAACTAACGATCCATAAACACGACCTGTTTTTCCTCGGATCAGTTCAGCCGCGTCCGGATTCTTTTTCTGCGGCATAATGCTGCTGCCTGTTGAAAATGCATCGGACATTGTCACAAATTTAAATTCTTGGCTGCTCCAAAGAATCAGTTCTTCACTTAAGCGGCTTAAGTGCATCATGACAATGGAGAAATCGGACATCAGTTCCAGCAGATAGTCTCTGTCACTTACTCCATCGATGTAATTGTCTACTGGCTTAGCGAAGTGAAGCAGTGCAGTGGTAACGTCACGATCGATGTCATGTGTTGTTCCTGCTAATGCACCGCAGCCCAGCGGGTTTTCATCCATTAGTTCGGCAGCGTTTTCAATCCGTTTCTTATCACGGGAAAACATTTGAACATAGGCTCCGACGTGATGGCTGAATGTGATCACTTGAGCCCGTTGGAGATGTGTATACCCAGGCATGATGACATCATTTGCTTGTCCTTTGGCAGCTAAAGAATCCATTAAGTTTTGAAGGAGATCCGAGACTTCTTTCGCTTTAGCTTTTGCGTACAATCTCATATCGACTGCTACTTGGTCGTTTCGGCTTCGCGCGGTATGCAGCTTCTTTCCAGTTTCTCCAATTCGTTCTGTCAGCTGTACTTCAACGAACGAATGCACGTCTTCATAATCCCCTTCTACTAATAATTGTCCAGAAGCGATATCGTTTTGAATCTCTTCCAGCCCATCAATGAGCAGTTCTCCTTCTTCAGGTGTTAACAAATCACAGTGCACAAGCATAGCCACATGAGCAAGGCTCCCCGCGATATCCTGTTCAATCAGTCGGTTATCTACTGGCAGTGACGTATTAAATTGTTCCATGCGCTCGTGTTCTTTAGAAGAAAATCTTCCGCCCCAAAGTTTCATGTAATTCATCCTCCATCAGTATGTATAATTATTATAATAAATGAATTATAATTCAAACTAATCATTATTGCAATCTTCTCTCTCGGCTTGTATTGTGTTTGTCAAACGAGTATACTAATTGGTACGCAACTAATGTGAAGCGAGTGATAACTATGTATACTATGCTCATTAATGACCAATCCTATAAATTTTCAATCCAATCCCCTGACGTCACTAAGTCAGGGGTTTTTGTTTCCTCTCTGCAACTTTATAAAATGGAGGTTATCTGCTCATGACAAACACTACACACTCATTGTCTTCAATCATTGCCATCTGGGTTAGTCTTATCAGCAACATCTTTCTCACCATCATGAAAATTATTGTGGGGTATCTATTCCATAGTCCGGTTTTGCTGGCTGACGGATTTCACAATGCCGGAGATGTGGTCGCTTCAGCGGCAGCGTTAACTTCCATGCGCTTTTCAAAACGTCCGCCAGATGAAGATCATCCATATGGACATGGGAAAGCAGAAGTTATCAGTTCTGCTCTCGTCGGACTCATTTTGGGTGCGGCTGCGATTTACATTGCCATAGAAGCGATTTTTGCGTTTTTTGAAGAGCCCCATAAAGCAAGCGTCCTTGCCTTAATTACCGCAATTATTTCAATGATTTGGAAGCAAGCCCTTTATTTTTATACGATGCGGATTGGAAGGCAAGAAAACAGTAAGGGCCTCATTGCAACGGCGTATGATCATTTAGCTGATGTGTATGCTTCTTTAGCAGCTGTTATCGGTATTGGCCTGGGATTAATCGGGTTTCATTTCGACATCCCTATTCTCACGTATGGCGATCCGCTTGCTGGACTGATTGTCGCGATTCTTGTGATGCGGCTTGCGATTCATATCGGAAAAGAAGCACTTGATATTTTAATGGAAAAAACCGTCAGTGAAGAACGACTGCTGGCATTTAAACAATTAATCGAAGAAATCCCTGAAGTTAAACGGGTTGACCGGTTACGCGCGCGTGAACACGGGCATTACGTTCTTGTGGATATTCGTATCAGTATTCCTGCGGAGCTTACGATCCAACAAGGTCATGACGTAACGAGCGCACTAAGAAATGCAATCAAGGAGGCAAATCCCGATGTCGGTGAAGTCTTGATCCATGTGAATCCATGGTACGAAGAGATCGAGTGACTGTCGGTGTTCATATAAGGTATACTGGTGGTATTGAAGGAGTTGGATTGAATGATTACGAAATGGATGAAAAATTATATTGCAGAACACGAATCACAACAAGGAATTCCGTTAAATCCGCAGCAAAAAGAATTTTTAGAGAAGAAAATGCTGCTTTCACCTGAAATGAGTATACTGGAAGCACCCGCTTTCTCACCGGTATATAGTCTATCGAACAAAGAAACGGATGAGCCATTAGAAACACCTGAAAATACAGGCAGTCTCCCTGTATCATTTGTGAAGACTCAACCTGCATCTTATCTATTTGCCGAGGAACCATCATTTGAGGCAATCGGGATCGATGGAGTTGTTCTTGAAGTGGACGATGTCTTCGAAACCGTCACTGCACTATTCGGACTGCAGGTTCAGAAAAAGCATGGTGAATGGCTTAAAAAGTATATCGACGCACAACTTGGAACAGCACCTGGAACGCGCAGCCTGATGTTTTCTGCGGATGATGGACTATGGGACGTAAATATTGCACTTGACTATGTTGATGGATTTTCCGAGAGTAACACATTCGACGAAACGCTCGCTCTAATGTACAAATTTGTATTCACGATGCTCGTTGCATTAGAGGATGAAGCATAATCATGGATCTAGTGAAACATTTATATACGTTTAGCCGGCATGACGATGAGTACGAGTTATGCCGACTTGAAATGCGTTCTTTTTTTGAAACGGATACGGATGCGAATTTCATTAGCAGCAATGTGGAAATAGATCCTAGCAGAAGTGCATTCATGAAAGAACGGCTTGACGTGTTAATCGAATGCGATTCCATTGAAGAAATCGCAACCTTCGTTTCTGCATTTGAAGAGGATGAACACAGTTTCCTGATTCGCTGCCTCAATACGATGCCGCTTGGCGACACCGCTAAGATTGCCCATCCAGACCGCCGAAAGATTGAACGGCAACTTGGACTAGTTATGCCAGGCTACGCAGATTTAGTACAACCTGATATTTTGTATGGCATTGTTCAACTTGGCCAGAAATATCTTTTTGGCTATTTGACAGAAAGTATTTCGGTATGGAGACAACACGTGAAAAAGCCGGAAATGTATTCCACTGCACTCAGTACACGTGTCGCTCGAGCGGTTTCGAATATCGCCGTTCCGCATCCTGAAGGTATAAAAGCCATTGATCCTTGTTGCGGTATTGGCAATGTACTGGTTGAAGCGATCTCTATGGGAATTGATATGGATGGCCGCGATATTAACCCGCTCGCTGTTCTGGGATCACGAAAAAACCTTGAACACTTCGGACTCACAGGCATTGTAACGCCAGGCCCTATAGAAGAGGCGCCAGGACATTATGACGCAGCCGTAATCGACATGCCATATAACTTGTACACACACGTCACCCGTGAGCAGCAGGCCTCTATTTTACAGGCAGCCCGCACCTTGACAGACAAGCTCGTTATCGTGACGATTGAATCGATGGATGATCTGCTAGTTGAAGCAGGTTTTCAAATTCTGGATCGGTGCATTGCGAAAAAAGCACACTTTGAAAGGGAAATTGTTGTGTGCCGATAATACAAAATGAAGTTCCACTATTTGATAAACAAAAAAACGAGTGCACCTGACAAATTCCAGGTGCATTCGTTTTTTTGTTATGAACGAGGAAATGATTCATTCACAATGAAATCCTTATCCACTAACGGCTTTCCATCGGGACCTTGCATAACCGTTAACCCTAAACCGTATCCTGCGCTGTGTGATAAATACAGTACGCCGGTCTAATTATCACGGATCACTTGAAATACTTCCATATTCCCTTGCTTCTCAATCACTTCAAATCGTTTATCTTTCATGGTTTCACTCCCTTTTAATTACTTCCGCCAATGTCAGCATTTTAATGGCAGAAGGTAGTTTATGCTATTAGTCCATCTTATTCCATTGCCCCGCGTTTCAGCCATTTCGCAGTCAACGTATCTGCAGACATCATTTGTTCAGGTGTTCCTTCAAAAAGCACATGCCCTCCTTTTTTCCCTCCTTCAGGCCCCATTTCAATGACCCAGTCACTGGCACCGATAAAGTCGAGATTGTGTTCGACGATTATTACTGAATTCCCTTTGTTTACAAGGTTCTCGAAAACAGCTAATAGTTTGTCGTTGTCCTTTGTGTGCAATCCTAGTGAAGGCTCGTCTAGCAGATAAATCTGACCTTCATTTTTCAAGTAACTTGCTAGTTTCAAACGCTGCACTTCGCCCCCGCTTAAGGAACTTGTTGTCTGTCCTAGTGTTAAATACTCCAATCCAACATCTTTTAATGTAGTTACTTTTTTCACGATTTTCGGCATGTCAAAATAGCTATTTGTTTCATTAATTGTGAGATCTAAAATCTCCACAATATTTTTACCTTCATATTTATATGAAAGTGCTTCGTCAGAATATCTCGTTCCGCCGCAAGCTTCACATGTAACGGTTACTGGATCCGCAAACGCGACATCCGGTGTTGTGACTCCTTTTCCGTCACATACCGGGCAAGCTCCTAATGAGTTAAAGCTGAATAGTCCTGCTGGCTGTCCCGATGCTTTCGAGAAAATCTTACGGATATCATCCATGATCCCCATATAGGTAGCGAGCGTGGAACGGCTTGATGTTCCAATACTGCCCTGTCCAACTGCAATCGTCTCGGGATACTTTTGGGAGAAAGCTTCGAACATTAAGGAACTCTTCCCAGAACCAGAGACACCGCATACAGACACTAATACATTCTTAGGAATCTCCACACTAACATCTTTAAGGTTATTATTCGTAGCATTTTTTATTGAGAAATAACTCTCTGCCGCTCTTGGTTTTTTATTTATTGCAGGCTTATGGTCAAGTCTAGTTATGCTTGAAGCATCTTTTAAACCTGACAACTCTCCTTGATAGATTACTTCCCCGCCTTGCACACCAGCTCCTGGTCCCATTTCTATTATTTCATCCGCCACTTTAATGACTGCTAGATTGTGTTCAATTACAACCACAGTATTATGATTCTCTTTTAAGCTTTCCAGCATCTGCAGTAACATGCTGATTTCTTCGGGGTGAAGTCCGGCGCTAGGTTCATCAAAGATATAAGTGATGTTATTAAGACTGCTTCCTAAATGACGCGCAATTTTTACCCGCTGGGCTTCTCCGCCTGAAAGAGTACCCATTTTTCTTGATAAACTCAAATAGCCTAAGCCTAAGTCCACAAGCTGCTGTACATTTGGAATCGCCTGCTGTGCAATGGACTTTCCGACAGGGTCTTTAATTTTCTTCAGTTCAGTTAGTAACTCTGTCAGTTCCAACTGATCGTAATTTGCGATATTGAAGCCGTTGATTTTGCATTCCAGCACTTTTGGGTTCAAGCCAGAGCCATGGCAAGTCGGACATAATGTATGAGTAGACATGGCCAGGACATCTTCTTGTGATGTTTGTTTTAACTTGGATACATCTCTGTTTATATACAGGCGAGTAAATCTTGGCAGTAATCCATCCCATTCATGATCATGGGGACCGTCTTTCGTATGGAACGGTGCAAATACGCGTTCACCTTCAGGAGGACCATATACCAAAAGGTCATATTGTTCTTTCGAATAGTCTTTGATTGGCTTGTCGGGATCAAATAAACCGCCAGTCATCATCCAATTTCCTTGCCATCCTGACGGGGATAGAGGCTTAAAACGCACCGCATATTCCCGAAGTGACTTATCAAAGTCAATCATCTTATTCTTATCGGGGGCAATCACTTCCCCATACCCGTTACATTCAGGACATTTGCCAAATGAACTCTGACTCGAAAAGTCTGTAGCCGATCCTATCGGCGGGCTTCCGATACGCGAGAACAAAAGACGTATTAAAGGATGAATATCCATATAGGTGCCCGCGGTTGAACGCGAGTTGCCGCCAACCGGCTTTTGTTCGACTACTACAACAGGACTCAAGTGCTGCATCAAATCAGCATGTGGCCGTTCGTATCTAGGCATTTGGTTTCTAACATACAGAGGATAGTTCAGCGTCATTTGCCGTCTGCTCTCTGTTGCTAATGTATCAAAGACCACTGAGCTTTTTCCTGAACCTGATAGTCCAGTAAACACAGTAATCTTTTCTTTCGGTATGTTTAAATCGATATTTTTCAAATTATTTTCTCGCAGTCCTCGTAAAATGATCTCATCTTTAGTTTTTTTCATAACAGGAACCTCCCTAACTCACCAATGTGTTACTTTCAGTTAAACTTTCATTGACGGTTTTTCATATTCAATGAAGGTCAACTTCTTCTAGTAAAGGGTTTCCCTTTTTTCAGGAAATCACACCAATAAAATAAATAACTGCTAGTTCTTAGTGTAAAGCGATCTTAATTGGCTCCTGGATTTCACGCAAATAAAAACCCACGTTGATAAGCTACCAAAGTGGGTTTTTATTGGACGTTCAATTATTTCCGTAATATTTTCTCCATCGTTTTCCCTTTAGCCAATTCATCAATCAGCTTATCTAAATAACGAATTTCCCGCATTGTCGGTTCTTCGATATCTTCTACTCTGACTCCGCAGACCACACCTTTGATCAATGTACGTGATGGATTAAGCTTTGGTGCATGTGCAAAGAACGTCTCAAAGTCTGTCTGATTCTCCAACTCCTTCTCTAACTCTTGTTGGCTGAATCCTGTCATCCAGCAAATGATTTCATCCACTTCTTCTTTTAAACGGCCTTTTTTCTCTGCCTTACTCACATACAGTGGATAAACTTTTGCAAAACTCATCGTATAGATCTTATGTTTAGTCAGTTAAATCTCTCCTTCCTTTCCCTTGCAAACTATTGATTTCACACTTTTTTAGGGATTCTCAACGTTCCTATTCTTAAAAATTCCCATGCTCCGCAGATACACAATAAAGCACCAAAAATCGTAATAAAGACCACTGGCGAAATTATTTTAACAAAGCTAAAACCGATCATCATGAATCCGACAATCAAATAATGATGAACGGCATGCAAATGGTATGTGTCCTGTTCAGAGTGCCAGGCTCGGAAGTACCCTTGCAATAATCCAAGGATAACCTGCAAAAGCAGTACAATATATGGAAGGTATTCATACGAATTTTTAATGAATCCTATCACAATGTACACGACTCCCATGCCTGCATATATCAAAAAAAGAAGGGAGCGCTCTTTATTCTTTTTGGTCTGATAAATCCGGTATCCCCAAGCCGCAGCAAAAGAAAATGACGCAAAGAACCAGGCAAATAACGTGAACGTTAACGATACTTGCTTCAGCCAAATTATATAGTAAGGGAATATCACAACCTGCCCAACTGTAACAATTAGAGGCAGAAACCTTATACTGTTAAACTTCATGGTGTGCACCTTCACTTTACGTAATACTCATAAAACATATTTTGGAAGACTTGATTCGGATCCTTCTGCAACTTTTCTTCCTGAAAAACTTTCCAATTAGGATAGGATTTTTTAAACTGTTCTTTCGTCTGATATCGGTAATACGGCAAATAATAAGTTCCTCCATGCTCGAGGGTTAAATGGGTCCAACTTTGAATTAATGATTCAGCATTCGCAATATCTTCTTCTTTTAATCCATGCTGGATCAATACAACTAAACCTAACATGTCCTCTTTGGCATAGTTCAATGTTGTAAAGTTATCTTTAGCGGCGTATCGAACGGTTATATTATGAACTTTAAAATCATGACTTTTATCATCAGCCGGAATCATATCCTTGAGATCCGTTAAGTATTCCTCATAGGCATCGACCGGAACAAAAAACTCTTGTAATACTTCAACTCGCCCCGGCTTGGTGTATTCCATGAACGTGGATTCTGAACGCATCGCATTATTCCGGGTAATTTCTTTACCATCGAGCGAAGCAATGTACCGCTTTTGAGTTGCCCAGAACAGGTTTTCTAAAGTTCCCCCTTTGCGGCCTGCGTCTAGTGCCAGCTTAGATATGCGAACACCTTCTTCTTTTTTCAGAACCGATTTATGATCTTTGTTTTCTGAGCGATTGTAATTGATAACAACCATTTCATCTAAAAATGAGCTTGGTGCAACGCTTACTCTCGCATAGTGCATCGCTGTATCTCGTCGTTTTAAAACACGGTTAAAATAAGTTTCGTATTCGTTTGTTTTCAGTTTTTCTGTATGGATTGTGTACAAGTCATTATCCGTCAGTTCCAATGTCACATCTAAAATTACACCGAACAGTCCATACCCACCAAACACGTATTTCATCCATTCATCCGGGTCATCCCGGGTTACGTTCTTTATCTTTCCTTCTGGAGTCAATAACGTCATTTCTTTTACCGTTTCCGCCATCGAGCCGAAACGGATATCACGGCCGTGCGCGTTTACGGAAAGCGAGCCGCCTATCGTAAAAATGGATTGGGATTGAGTCACTTTCAAAGCTAACCCGTGAGACTGTATCGCTTCTTGAACATCCTCCCAGGTTGCGCCCGCTTCCACACGTATTGTTTTTTCCTGTTCATCAATATCCAGTATTCGGTTGAACGTCCTCATATCGAGAACGACACCATTTTTGTAATACGTATGACCGCCTTGCGAATGCTGTAATCCAGCAATCGAGATCTTCTGTCCATTCTCGTTAGCTTGTTTTACAATTCTTTGCAGATCGTTTCGATTTTCCGCTGTAACGACGCGTTCAATGTGTTCCGGAAGCAGTCCCGTGTAGTCTGTAACTAAACTCCCTTGAGAGAATCCATATTTTCTTTTCTCGATTGGAATGTTCCACATGACCACAGCTACAAAAATAATAACCAGACACCCTAGAAACCAAGGTGTTTTCACCAGTTTGGCTATAGATTGCATATGAGCACCCTTTTTTAGTTGTATTGTTAACTAGCAGCGCAATGCTTTTAGCAGACAAGGCAGATACAGGCAAGCATCAAAACTTTTATAGTTCCCCTCTAAAAAGGACACCTGCCTTATCTATTTTCGGTGTCCTATCTCAGGCTGAATAATTCAGTTCTCTCTGTACATCCCGTAATTCTAACTCACTAATAAGTAGTAATAATATTTCGCATCGTGCAAAAAACGACTTAATTTAATTGCTGCTTCAAACGCAAAATAACATGCAAGTGAACTTGCAAGCACAATAGTCATGCTACTGATGCCTTTCAGCAGCTCTCTCTTTTTCTTGTATAAGACAAATGTAATTATAACAACTACTATTAAGTAACAGAGTGCTATCACCAATGTGCCTAGTTCTAATTCGCTGTTGTTGACACTGTTCATGAACTTCTCTAGATCCTTTTCATTTTTTGAATTCTCTTCCAGGAGCTGATGTTCTCCTTTATAACGAATATCCCAAGAAATTGTTTCCCCTTCTTTAACCACAATGTACTGATAGCCCATTGCTGCTCCACTGCCAATAACTCCTGAGTACCCTTCTGCTTGCTCTTTTTCACTTGCAGTACAAGCAGTTAAAAGGAACACCGCCGTGAGTACCGTTAGAAGAAAAACCTTTTTCATATAACCATCATCCCCTTTTCACCATTTTCAAAAAATTCTGCAGCCCATGCACTGCTTGATGGCTTCAAAAAGATTTTTTGTATCAACATAAGTCTTTCTCCATAACCCAATATGTATCGTCCCATCCAACATGGACATATGCGCGTTTTTCGTACAGCTGCCGAGCTGGATTTCTCGGGTCTACACTTAAAGATAGTTTTTGATATCCATAGGTTCTGGCTTGCATCTCAAGCTCATGCATTAACGCATTTCCAATTCCATGTCCTCGGAATTCAGATAGAATAGCAATTCCCAATTCCGGCGTTTTCTGATCCCCATAACTCATTGCATCCTCATCGAACAGGCGTAGCCAAATTGCACCAACGGGCTGTTGTTCTTTTTCTGCGATGAACCCGATATCCCCTAGTTGTCCTCCCCATCCAACCCAAAACTTTGAAACAGATGGATCCTCCAATATGGTTCGCGGGAAAGGATTTTGGCCTTCTGGAACAAAAGCCGACTCGTATATCATCTCCCGCAGAAAAGAGAGATCATCACTTGACAGTCTGCGCATTTCAAAATTCATGAAGGTTAACACCTGCTTTTTGTTTATGTAACGATATGGATTCTCTCATTCCTAAATTATTTCTTTTGCAAAACAACCATGTTGTTGATTAGTAAGCTCTTTTGAAAGCCAAGTATGCTCCTAAAATTAAACCCAATGCTGATAATCCATAAATAAATGATTTAATATTTGCAGGAATATCTAAGCCGGATGTAACCAATACCAGCATAAGAGAACTAAGTGGTAATAAGTATGATTTGGATTTCACTTCGAACAATCCCTCACTAATAAAAATTCCGCTGCAGTTCATCAAATAACATTGCCGATTCTGGCCAGATTACTTTTAAAAGATTTTTTCTTCCAGCTCATTGAGAAAATCATTTAGTTTTTGAAATCCCATCAAAATCCCCCCATAGAGGTTATTTTTATCTATAAGTTTGCTCAATAATTTCAATTCAAGTGTTATAGCCAAATGAAATGATCAATATCATTGCGAGCAAAGATGCAATGATAAAAATTGTACAAATTAAAGTTATAATTGCAGTTAAACTTTTAGGTATGTCAGTGCGATTTTTCCAAATGGCGACTAACAAAAAAATACTAAGTAAAATTATGAGTAGAAAAATTAATAGGAAGACATAACGTTCTTTAATCATTGTCAACAATTCTTGTGCACCTGCCCTTTCTTACAGACCTTGCTTAACCATTACCGGGGAGGACGGCTATATAGATGAAATCCCTTCCAACAATGTTTTCCCCGCATATTGGAGTTTATCTTTTGCCTTATTATTGTGCAGCACAAATTCATGAATTGCTTTCATTCGATTAAGAGGAAAAAAAGTGAAAACATGATTTAATAACTCATTTGTCTACAACGTTTAGGAATAACTCCAAATTTAGCGATCAATAGAACCGCTAAGAATACAAAACAGCTAAAACTAGTGTTATTACTTGTAAGAATAGATGAGTGGATAATTCGCATCGCAACTAGAACATTTAACATATAAGAAATTAGAAACCCCCCAAATGACAAACACGCTATATAATTACCGAATAACGTCCTTCTGTCATTTAATACCGCTGTTTTATCAGCTTTATGCAAAGTCAACGTATGTTGAAGTTGTCGAACAAAACCATATGTGAAGCCCGTTATTAAAAATACAACAACTACATAACCAATTATTTCATCAACCATCAATTCACACTCTCCTCTTTAAGCTTACACCAGTGGCTTTTATGGTATTTTTCTCTGGTATCAAATAGACT
>JARIBI010000240.1 GCA_029257435.1 Sporosarcina sp.
CTAGGATTGATACTTGACCATAAGGTTGAAGACAGATTAGCATTTTTATGGATTGAAAAAGAAAAAAGCTGGCTGGGTTTATGGAATACAGATAAAGTGGAAGTGGAATATCATCCCTCAATTAGACATATAGCCTTCGAGGTAGAATTGGAAAACCTAAAAGACTCAGTAAACTGGCTAACCGAGAGAGGCTACACTCCTAGAAAAGCCTTTGGTTTTGAACCCACCGAACCTTTTGTAATGCCTAATGATGGCTTTGCTCACGCTAAAATTCATTTTAATGACCTAGATGGGAATAGCTTGGAATTCATCTGTAAAATTGATAATCCCAAAAATATATCAGAAAATATGTATCTAAGTGAATGGATTAAGGAAAATAGTTAAGTTTTCAATTTCATTTTGTTATTCAAGAAAAGGGCCAGGATTGTTTAATAAAGATAATTTTCGAAGGGGATTTAGAATATGAATAGTTCGTTGTGGAAACAGCAAGACACCTGGACAAGGAAGGATTTTATACTACTGCTATTGCTTGAATTCCTATTCGTAATAGTAGTTGTTAAATATGGCATTCAATCACTTTATCAAATTTGGTTTAGCAATACATTATACTCTGGAACATTGACGGGATTTACAATTGCGATAGTACTTATGACTGGATTATATTTTGTTGCACTATGGCCGCAAAATCTCTCATGGAGAGAAGTGGGTTTAAGAAATTTTTCTACAAAATATTGGTGGAAAATCCCGATATGGCTATTGATAACCATTATATCAAGCGTAATAGTAGTCTTGCTAACAAGTTATCTAGGAAATAGCGTAGATAACAGTAAGACAGAGAGCCTGCAGCAAAATATAAATTTATTAACCATTCTAATTGGGGTTATTTCTGCTGGCTTAATATCTCCGATTTACGAGGAGATATTTTATCGGGGATTTGTCTACCGTTGGTTAAGAGTAAGACTTGGAATGAATTGGGGTATTGTAATTAGTTCACTAATATTTACGGTAGCTCATTTTCCAACTATAAATGCAATGCCAGTAAATTTCATCAACGGAATTGTGTTCGCTTGGACATATGAAAAGACAGGTTCTGTCATTCCAGGAATCATAATTCATGGTGTATTCAATACAATAGCAGTTTTACTGACAGTCACAGGATAGAACTATATATTAATGTTCTCCATTAGCGGGGTGTTTCTTGCATAAGGTGTTTACTTCAAACGGGCCATTTTGAAACTTAATAATTTGGATGCTTGAGGGAAAGAGTCAACATTACTCTGACTTTTTTTAGGTTTGTATAATTTTTTAGTTTTAGAAAGGTTACAGAATTTACTAGAATTAACTATACCTCTGAATACAATAAAAAACCGCCAATTCATTTTTGAGTTAGCGGTTTTTTACGTCTGTAATTTATTTTTTGTAATTTACATATTAAGCAGGTCATCTGAACAAAAGCTATGACTTTATAGAAAGAGTTAACGTATTTAAGAAAATAGCTTGATTGTTACCCTTATCAATTACAACTTAGGACAACCATTTTAAAACGTCCATCCTCTGCTGTATTGAGCAGGAGCCACAATTTCTGTATGAAGGTCACGGGCAGCTCGATATGGCCAATACGCATCTCGCAACAGTTCTCTGCCGATTAATATGAGGTCAGCACGGTCATTCCTCAAGATTTCTTCGGCCTGAAGCCCTGAAGTGATTAATCCCACTGCGCCAGTTGCGATTTCTGCACCTGTTCGGATGGTCTCGGAGTAGGGGACTTGGTAACCGGGAAATGGTTCGATTTTTGCAGGGACAACAGCTCCGGAGCTTACGTCAATTAAGTCTACTCCTTGATCCTTCATCCACTTGGCCATTTCAATATAGTGTTCAGAAGTCATGCCGCCATCCGTATAATCTTCTGCAGAAATTCGTACAAATAAGGGCCCTTCCCACGAAGTTCTGACAGCATCGATGATTTCACGAAGGAACCGGTAGCGATTTTCAGCGCTTCCGCCATAATCATCAGTACGATGATTGGATAGCGGGGATAGGAATTCGTTGATGAGGTACCCATGTGCCCCGTGAAGTTCCAATAAGTCGAATCCCGCATCTGCTGCACGTTTTGCAGCTGCAGCGAATGCTTGAATGGTTTCTTGAATCGCTTCTTTGCTCATTTCGACTGGTGTTTTGTATTGATCACTAAACGCCAAGGCGCTAGGTGCTTGGATATCCCCATCAACTGTTGCTTTCCTGCCTGCATGTGCAAGCTGGATTCCTGCAGCTGCACCGTGTTGTTTAATAAGGCGTGTCAGTTCAGTTAAGCCTTCAATATGACCATCATCCCAAATCCCGAGATCTTGAGGACTGATTCGCCCCTGTGGCTGAACGGCAGTCGCTTCTAGAATGATTAGCCCCGACTGACCGACAGCCCTTGAGCCGTAGTGGACGCGATGCCAATCTTCCACTTGACCATCTTCGTTATGCGAAGAATACATGCACATTGGCGCCATCGCAATTCTATTTTTCAATGTGAGATTGCGAATCGTGTAAGGTTCGAATAATTTAGCCATTTCTAGGTCACTCCTTTTCATGAATGACTATACTATAGCAAAAAAACTTAATAAGTCCTTTATGAAGAGCTCGGACTTTCTTTAAATGTATCGGACCCAAGTTCCCTGGAACGATTCTCAGCATGTTGGATACAACTGAAAACTGCTTCATGGAACCCGCCTGCAGTGAGTGCCCGAAGGCCGGCTTCCGTGGTACCTCCAGGACTGGTTACATTTTCTCTAAGTACGGCAGGCTCTTCATTTGTTTGGCGCAGCATGGATGCAGCGCCTTCAATTGTTTGGATGATTAGATTACGAGCAGTCGGCTGATCAATTCCAGCCTGCATGGCAGCTGTCTCTAAGGCTTCAGCCAAATAGTAGATATAAGCAGGGCCGCTTCCTGAAAGAGCAGTAACGGCGTGCAAGTCATCTTCTTCAACTTCTGCTACGATTCCTATCGAACTTAATAATATTAGAATTTCTTGTTTTTCTTCTAAAGTCATCGAACAATTGAATGCCACACCTGTTGCAGACTTACCAATTGCTGCTGATGTATTTGGCATACAGCGGGCTATCGAGTGTTTTCCTAAACCTGATTCAATTGTAGCGATTGAAATTCCAGCAAGTACAGAAAGAATAACTGCATGTTCATTTATAATCGGAGAAATTTGTTCCATCACCGTATAGACATCTTTAGGTTTGGTGGCCATTACAATTAAATCTGCACTGGTTAGCTCTGATTTGTCTGCACTTACTAAAGAAATGCCGTATGTACTTTTCAACAGTTGAAGACGTGATTCATCTGCACGGTTCATGACATAAATATGAGAAGGTTTAACCGTCTTTTGCTTACAAATCCCGGCAATTACAGCTTCCGCCATCGAACCGGCCCCTACAAATACGATTTTCTCCATGGAACTCCCTCTTTTCCTAAATGCGTGTATTCCATCAGTGTATGCGATTATTGAAATAAGTCAACTGACGATTCAGTCATCGAGACATGACGAACGTACAAAAAGCATGTACAATGGACTGAATAGCGATTCAATAATGGAGGCAAAACCATGATTCAACAACTAACGATTCCAACGCCTTATGCTGTAGGCGATGTTAATGCATTTCTAGTAAAAGGAGATGCACTGAGCCTTTTCGATGCGGGTTCTAGAACTCCTGAAGCTTTAGAAGCGATAAAGGCAGGACTTAAAGATTCGGGCTATTCATTGGAGGATATTGAACAAGTCATTCTAACCCATCACCATCCAGATCATTCAGGCTGGGCTGATGGATTTCCAAATGCGGAGCTTTACGGTCATGAGTATAATAATCTGTGGTTAACGAGAGATCCGGATTTCATCATATTTCATGACAAATTTTATATGGATCGATTTATAGAACAAGGGGTTCCTGAAAAAGCGCTGGGAATTGTCGGGAAGATGAAGCGTGCGGCTGACTTGATGGCACATCGGCCACTTGATCATATTTTAAAGGAAGGGGACGAAATTCCAGGACATCCAGGTTGGATAGCTCTTGAAACGTTAGGGCATGCTCAAAGTCATTTATCATTTTGGAATTCCAAACGGAGTGAACTCATAGGCGGAGATTTGTTACTGGAAAAAGTTTCGTCCAATCCGCTTGTAGAACCTCCCAAAGGACCTGACTATCCGCGTCCTAAAACAATGCTGCAATATAATGCTTCGTTAAAACGATTGCTGGATTTGCCAGTTGAGAAAGTCTACAGCGGACATGGAATGCCTGTAACAAGCGTTCATGAACTTGTTGAAAAACGTCTGCAGAAACAGCACGAGCGGGCAATGAAAGTTTACGATATGCTGTCCGCGGGTCCGCGGTCTGTCTTTGAATTGACCGTGCAATTATTTCCAGCTGCCTATAAAAGAGAGCTGGGTCTGACGCTCTCCGAAACACTTGGTCAAATGGATTACTTATTAGAGCTTGGCAAGGTTGTAAGAAAAACAGACGAGCAGGGAATTCATCGGTATGAGCAATCTTAAAACGATTTTGATAACAGGGGCTACTAGCGGAGTAGGTTATGAAACTGCAGTGAAGCTTATATCGGAAGGTCACCGTGTCCAAGTAACGGGGCGCTCATTGGAAGGTCTGGCCCTGCTTGAATCTCTTGGGGCAGATGTGATTCAACTGGATTTGACAAGTGAGGGTGCCGCAGACTGGTTGCTGTGTGAAATGGAGATGCCAGATGTCATTATATTCTCAGCAGGCGTAGCAAAATTTGCGCTTGCACATGAAACGGAGGATCGGCAGCTTGAGCAAATGTTCTCTGTTAATGTGATGGCACCGATTCAGCTTACACAAAGAATCATCCCCTTATGGATGGAACGCAAGTCCGGACATTTAATTTACATTGGGTCCCAAGCGGGAAAGGTTGCCACCCCTAAAGCTGCTGTTTATGCAGCAACGAAACATGCGCTTATTGGCTACACCGATGCATTGCGTATGGAAGTTTCGCAATATGGGATTGACGTATCTGTTATACATCCAGGTCCAATCGACACAGCTTTTTTAGATAAAGCAGATGATGCCGGAACCTATAGAAAATCTGTCGGCAAGTATTTACTGACGGTTGAGGAAGTAGCAAACGCAGTCGTGAAAACGGTTCACAGGCCAAGACGGCAAGTCGATTTGCCAAGGGTGATGGGCCTCACAAGCAAATTTCACGCAATAGCTCCAGACTGGGTAGAACGCATAGGAAGACCATTTTTCATGAAAAAGATGCAGTGAATCTAAACTTTACATTTAATTAAGCAATGAAGAAGAGGCGTCCATGTCGTTCGGACGCCTCTTCATTCGCGGAAAATTTGTTTGAGTTCGCTGCATGTAGCTGACGTATTTCTCGAAAGCGTACTGCAAATTCATCTTGCACGCATTTCACTTCATGGTTCTTTAATCGAAGAGAAACGGTTGTTCATGTTGCACTTACACAAAAAACTTACTTCTTACTGGTTTTACAAACACACGTAACTCTTCTTACGGTGATGCTTCGTCAGCACAGCAAATTTCCCGCCAAGGCTGTGCATTTCTCCAAGTTAGCGCTAAGCGCCTTCCTTGATTTCGCCTTGTAACTATCTGTACCCGGCAAGACAAACTATAAACCTACTTTTTAAAATTCTTTTGTTTTTTATTTTAAGATGTTTCTAATCGCTTAAGTTGTTGGTCAATCTGGACTTTGAATCTGCCAATAGAGGCACTGCATTTAAAAACTGTTTATGCTAAACTGAGACTAAACAATCCGATCAGGAAAGGTGTTCCTTCATGAAACAGTTAACTGTACAAAACATTGTACAAAAATTTTCTTTTGAAATCCTATCTGGGAGCAATCATTTAGGGAGACCGCTAAAAAAAACAAAAGTGCGCCGTCCGGGTTTGGAGTTCATGGATACGTTCGACTTTATAGCACGGGGACATATTCAAATACTCGGAAAAAACGAAGTGAATTATTTACATACCCTTACTGACGATGAATGCAAAAGCCGGATTTCTAATCTGGTAGAATATGATCCGCCTTGTATTCTGATCACTTCTAATCAGGAACAGCCCTATGGATTGCACACATATTGTACCGAAAACGGAATACCTGTATTAAGAACTCCGGACTCGATGGGTGTCGCAAGTGCAAAACTGGATGCATTTGTCATAAGCTCAATGGCTGAAGAAATTGCAGTACATGGAGTCGTTGTGAATGTTGCAGGAATTGGTGTTTTACTAAGAGGTAAATCGGGTGTTGGGAAGAGTGAGACTGCACACACTTTAATTGGCCGCGGGCATCGGCTTGTTGCAGATGACATTGTTGTACTCCGTAAACTCAGTCCGCAAACGTTGCTCGGTACCCACAACCAAACTAACCGGGAGTTTTTGGCATTAAGAAGTATTGGTTTGATGAACGTAGTCCGTCTATATGGCCGTGCCGCTTTTCAAGATGAAACAAGAATCGCCCTAGACATCGAATTGACGGAGTGGAAGGACAACTCACTTAACAACGAGCTGGAATTGGACGAGAAGTTCACAGAGTATATGGGAGTTCCTGTTCCTTACATTCAGATTCAGCTGCAACCAGGTCGGGATGTGGCTGGATTGATTGAAGCAGCTGCAAACAACTGGTATTTAAAACAACAAGGATATAGTGCTCTTGAGGAATTTATGGAGCGGCTGGAACCTGGATTTAATCAAGAATGAAATGGCATGCATAGAATCTCTTTCCCTGGGAAACTAGATGGACACTAGTCTTTGAAGGAGGATTCCAAATGACGGAGAAAAAAGAACCGCATGAAATGATGACAGCGGAATATAACAACCTTTCCTCGGCACAAGAAGTTGAGTATCCAAGCAAATTCAAGAAAGCAGACAATGCAGATGATATTAAGAAAAAACGTAAAAAATAATCATAACAAAAAGTCCGGAAACGACTCATGGTTTCCGGACTTTTTGTTTACTTGACTTTCTTCAATAATTCCAATACTTCCTTCGACCGTATGAACATCCCCACTTTACCATAGGGGTCTAACTCGGTTATTGCAAATACAACCCCGATGACTTCATCATTCTGAAAAACAGGACTTCCGCTGTTTCCTCTGTAGACCGGCGCATCCAAAAGGATAATGGGAACATCCCGACCTGCCCAGCTGCTTTCCCCAATCAAATCACCTTCATTGGCAATTCCAAAAAAATTTAACGGATTTCCGATAAACCTCACTTTCGTGTCCGGCGTATAAGCAGGGGATTCCGCCAGTTTAAGAGCCGGAATGTCGGGCGGATCATTTATTTGTAAAATAGCCAAATCATTTACGGAATCTTGTGCAACGAGCGATGCCGCAAAGCGACCTTGTTCTTCAAAGGATACTGTAATTTGCTTTGTATTTTCAACTACATGATTATTGGTAACAATCAACCCATCGGGGGATACGGAAAACCCCGTGCCTTTCCCATCTTCGGTCAGTACAACAGCAACGGATTGTTTCCAGTTCGTAATATCTTCACGTTTTGAAAGTTTTGCGGACGTTTTCAAAAAATCAATTGCTGGCAATGAATAAATATCAAAAATGAAAGCGACAGGCTGAAATAGAAGAACAAGTGCCATGATCCATACAATCCATTTTGGGACCCTGCTTTTACTCGCCTGCGGATTCGTTCGAAGTGCAGCCTCCTTCGCAAGGGCCTCTCGCTGTGCTTCTAAAACGAGTTGACGAAACTCCTCTTCTTCGAGTTCTTCCTGTGTCAGTTCAGGAGTGTCTAAGCAATCCGAGTTGTCGAATTTAACTTCCGAATTATCGGTATCCTCTGTTGATAAGTGTTCATTATTCACGATATCTCCATTTTCATCTTGAGTATCATCTTGTTTCATATGTACACACCTTTCAGTGAACTTCATTGAATTTCAATAAAACCCAGGTCACCAAAAGTGTACCATACATTCTATTGATCAAATTGACAAGAAGCTGACAAAAGACTCTATCTACTTGCCATTATACTTGATATACTTTCTATAAGTGTATTTATGTTTATGTGAGAGGAGATGTGTTACGGTGGATGAAAATACATTGCAGAAAACGGAACCGGAACGGTATCCAAGCACCGTATCTGACGAAGTGTATACACTTACCACTAAAGTGAGAGCACTTGAAGAGGAAATCAGTGAACTGAAAAAAGACATACACGCTATCGATTTTTTACAAAAGAAGCCAATTATTTCAGGGGATACGATTGCTGTTGGCGGCTTCTGGATTGTAGCAGCACTTGCAGTTATCGGAATATTTTTCTAACGGAAGGAGAACTGCAGTATGATGAAAAGCCCAGGACTGGCAGCTGTACTCAGCTTTTTTTGGACAGGTGTTGGACAGATCTATAATGGTCAAATTCTAAAAGGACTTATTCTAATCGGGGTCCAAATTGTTAACTCGCTTCTCATGTTTGTGTTAATTGGTTTTATTACGTATCCTATCGTTTGGATTTGGGGTATGTATGATGCATACAAAACCGCAGAAAGACACAATACGCGCCAATCCTTTTAATCTTATAAAATCCTGTTAAGATACAAAAGGACGTCCACTCATTCGTTGAGGGACGTCCTTTTTTTATTTCCGTCTCGCTTTGATCAAGTTTAATTCTGAACTTAACGCTTTCATAAGAGAGAAGATCATTAACAAGATTACGAACGAGAATGGAAGTGCGGCAATAATTATTGTATTTTGCAGAGCTTCTAATCCGTTGACCGATAGTAAAATTAACGCAATGGCTGACTGAAGTACTCCCCAAATGAGCTTGATACTGTTTGGAGGTGTCAATGATCCATAACTCGATTGCATACCTAACACAAATGTCGCTGAGTCCGCAGATGTGATAAAGAATGATGCAATAAGGATGATAGCGACAATTGAAATGAATACACCCCAAGGCAATGTATTAAATAACTCAAAGACTACAAGTTCTGTAGCTTTATCTGCAAGTTTAACACCGGCTTTTTGAGCTTCAATCGCAGTTGTTCCAAACGCAGTGAACCAGAAAGTACATAGGATTGTCGGAGCAATCATAACTCCAATCATGAATTCACGAATTGTACGTCCTTTAGAAACACGCGCAATGAACATACTGACGAACGGTGCCCAAGAGATCCACCAAGCCCAGTAGAAGATGGTCCAGGCATCCAGCCATTGACGGTTTTCAGAATTCAAGGGGGAAGTGGAGAAACTCATTTTAACAAAGTTCGCCATGTAACCGCCAAGTGAATCTGAGTACATATTAAATATTAATAAAGTTGGTCCAAGAATCACAACTAGAATCAGCAAAGCGACCGCAAGGACAAGGTTCAAGTTGGATAAGTATTGAATTCCCTTACTAAGACCACTCCAAGCTGAAATGATAAATAGAACAGTCACTATAAAGATGATAATGAATTGAGATTGGGTTCCAATCGTAACTCCAAACAAATAATTTAATCCTGCATTAATTTGGACAGCTCCAAAGCCAAGGGTCGTTGCAACACCAAAAGCGGTTGCAAAAACAGCGAGGACATCGACAAGTACACCCCAGGGACCGTTCATTTTATTTCCAAAGAGCGGCTTTAATGTTGATGAAATTAAACCAGGTTCCCCTTTGCGGAATTGGAAGAATGCGAGGGATAAGGCAACAAAACCATACATTGCCCATACGTGGATTCCCCAGTGGAAAAAGGATTGACGCAAGCCTTCTTTAAAGGCAGCGGGAGTATTGAGTTCACCGTTCGACGACATGACAGCGTAATGTGAAAGCGGCTCAGCCGCGCCATAAAACACGAGTCCGATTCCCATTCCAGCTGAGAACAGCATGGCAATCCATGATACTGTCGAAAACTCAGGTTTATCTGTATCTTTACCAAGTCGAATTTTTCCGAATGGGCTAAAGATCAGGAACAGACAAATGATAACGAGTACGGATAATAACATTAGATAATACCAACCAAAGGCAGATGCGACGAAGTTTTGAATCTTTCCTGTTTGTTCGGCAAAGCTTTTCGGCGCGAGCACACCATAGCCAACTGCCAAGACGATCAGTCCGATCGTAATGTAAAATACATTTGAAATTTTTCTCATGATTCCCCCTAAGGTGATTGTAGTGTTTTAACGGTTATTAACTATAGCAATAAGAAATTGAAAATGCAAAAAAACATAAAAAAGGAGGATGCCGCGACATCCTCCTTTTCCTAAATGCGAAAAAATACTGTCTTCACAGGTTTTATAAAAAATCAAGTTAGGTTAAACGATCTTGTTCATTAATATTTTCAGGTTCCTGCTTTAAATAGTACTTTCCATTTGTGACTTTCGCTAAAATAACTGTAAGGATTGCAGCTAATACTGCAGCGAAAAACGCAGCGGTAGACTCCAAGAAAACTCCCATATAACCAAGAGCTGCAAGTGTTCCGGTAAAACTTGATACAAGAAGAGAAGCAACACCTACTGGATTCCAGCGATATAAGAATTCTTGGCGGGCGACATAATAGTTAGGACCAATCTTCATAAGTTTTTTGACGACAAGTGCATCCGTAACCAAGATTGCTGCCCAAGAAAGTAAAAATACACCTTGGAACGTCATCATTGTGCTTAAGTGATCGACGATATTTCCGAGCATGAGCAAAATTGCACTTATCCCTGAAACAACTACCCAAAAACGTCTCCCTGGTGTAAATCGGAACATATTTTCAAAGAAGTTGGACAGCGATAAGGAACTGCTGTATATATTTGTTACATTGATACGTATTTGGGTGAGCATCGTAAATAATGCTCCGCCGATTCCGAGCAGCAGGACAATATATACGCCTGGATCCGGTTCCATAAAACGAACACCAAACCAAATACCGAGGCCGCCCATGATGCCAAAACAAAAAAATTGTGGGATAAATCCAATCATCACGGAGCCGAGTTTAATATCTTTCGGCTTTAAAAAACGTGCATAATCGGAAGCAAGAAGGGCTGTGAGTCCCATGATCCCATTGTGCATGCCAATACACATAAGCAATGCGGTACCTCCAACTGAAACACCTTCAGGCATGTATGAAAAAACAGCGCCTGTATAAACAGCTGGTTTATAAAAAGAGATAACGATTGCAGCGATTAAAAACACAACAAATACTGGCATTGACCACTTTTGCAATTTATCAAGTTGTTCAATTCCGAACCAATTCAAGGGGATGACGATTGATCCGAATACTATGATGAGAATCCACTTGGGGAGGGTAGGGAAAAAGTGGTGAACTGCAGATACTAAAATTAAGCCTTCAAATGCACAATACATAATAAAATTAGAGGCGTATATCAAAGACGTAAGGGAGGAACCTACATATCCAAAGCCTCCACTTCGTGATAAGAGATTTACGTTCATTCCTGATTTAGCGGATAAATAGGCGATGACTGTACCTAGAATTCCTGCAACAATAATGGCGTAGGTTGAAGAAATCAAAGCATTTGCTGCCCCGTATGAGAGAGCCATGACACTCCCCATTTGGAAGTAGAAGATGGCAGTTGCAATCCCAAATGTAATGTTGGTAATGCTTAACCAGCCTTTGGTACGTTCTTCTCGAGGAACTCGGTCTAGTGAATAATCACTTTCCAGTTCTTCTAAATAATGGTTATATTCTTTTGTAGTGTCAGATAATTGCGTCATTCAATTCCTCCTATTCGATATATACATCTCCTTCTGCTTAGTCAAATATTTTTTTCGCATGATAAAACCTTAATAAGCATAACAAAAATACTATGGAATTTTCAAGAATCGAAAGTTATCATTCCTATATTCTGTATATCCATTATATTTTAACACATTATTGTGAATTCAAACCATTGTGTACGTTTAGGAAAATAGGGAAGAATGAAACAGGAAAGTTTATTTTCTGTTCTTTAAGTGTTAAACTAGTATTGATAAAAAGGAGTGGATAAGAATGGGTAAATTAGATGGTAAAGTAGCAATTATTACTGGCGGTGCCGGCGGAATCGGAAGCGGCATGGCGAAAGCTTATGTTAAAGAAGGCGCAAAGGTTGCAATCGTTGACTTAAACGCTGAAACTGGTGAAGCTATGGTGAAAGAACTTCAGGAATTCCAACCTGAAAGCATGTTTATTCAAGCGGATCTTACAGACCGCGACAAGTTGAAAGATATCATTACAACTGTCGTTGATAAGTATGGCAGAATCGACATTCTAATCAATAACGCGCACGCTTCTCGCCAAGTATTACTTGCAGATGCTACTCAAGCAGATATGGACTTTTCCTTTAACACAGGATTCTACCCTACATTTTACTTGATGCAAGCCGCATATCCTCATTTGAAAGAATCTGAAGGAACAATCATCAACTTCTCTTCAGGTGCTGGCATTAATGGAGACGTTATGCAAGGGACTTATGCAGCTGCTAAAGAAGCGATTCGTGCGATTACACGTGTTGCAGCAAATGAATGGGGCCAGTTCGGCATTAACGTGAACTTGATTTCACCGATTGCCAATTCACCTGGTATCCAGCAGTGGAAAAAAGACCAGCCTGAAGCATACGACAAAATGCTTAACAACATTCCTATGCGCCGTCTAGGCGAATTGGAAGGCGATATTGGCCGAGTTGCAGTCTTCCTCGGTAGTGAAGATGCATCTTACATCACTGGACAAACTATCATGGTTGACGGTGGCGCAACTAAATTACGCTAACTAAATAAAAAACACGATCCTCAATGTCGAGGATCGTGTTTTTTATTTTCGTAACAATAAATAAATAAAATAAGGAGCGCCTATTAAAGAAACAATTAACCCTGCGGGAATTATCCCTAAGCTGGATACATTTCTGCCGATAGTATCCGAAAGCAATAACAACCAGCCACCGAGCAGAATGGCGATGGGAAGATAGAGCTGACTCCGTGGACCAATTAACGACTTGGCAATGTGGGGAGCCATTAGCCCGACGAATGCAATTCCTCCTGTAACGGATACTGCCGAAGCCGCAAGTGCTACAGCGGTAATGAGAAGAATAATGCGTTCTCGCTCAACTGAAACTCCGATTCCGATGGCAACAGATTCACTTAGTCCCAATACGTTTAATCGATTTGCTTTATACAAAGCGAAAGGGACAAGAATCAGAAGCCAGGGAAGAAGAGCAATGACAAACGGCCAATCAGATCCCCAAATATTTCCTGCCAGCCATTTTGCAATGAAATCTACTTTGTCACGATCCGATGTGGAAGTAAGGACGATCATAACCCCGGAAAGTGCTAAAGAGAACCCCACGCCTGTTAACACCAATCGAATTGGCTGCATGCCTGTCTTTTTATCATACGCAAAAAGATAAATGAGGAATGCCGTAACAAAAGCTCCAACGAAACCAACAATCGGCATCAAATAGACAAACGCACCTGCCTCCACAGGCACAAAAAGAAAGAATACGGCAATTGAAGCCCCGGCCCCTGCGTTTATGCCTATAATTCCAGGGTCGGCTAAGTCATTTCGTGTGATCCCTTGAAGAATTGAACCAGAGAGTGCTAGTGCTGCGCCTGCTAAGAACGTGATAGCAATACGAGGTAAACGAACTGAAAATAATACGAATTCTTCTTTAAAGGTACCATACCCAAAAAGTGCTGGGAAGATTCGGGCAGGATCTACTGATGCTGGTCCAAGTGCAATGGCTGCAACTGCTGTTCCAATAGTAAGAAGGCTGAAAACGAACAATAACAATCTTTGTTTTCTTAAAATTGCAGATTGTATCATGAGAATGCTCGTCCCCCTTTACGGACAATGATAAGGAAGAATGGCAAGCCCATCACTGCTACAAGTGCAGCAACCGGTGTTTCATAGGGGGCGTTTATCGTTCTGCCTAATGTATCTGCAAGTAACATGAAAGCACCGCCAATAACTGCAGACATAGGAAGTATGAAACGATAATCTGTTCCAACTGCCGCTCGTACGATGTGAGGGATCATAAGTCCAACAAACGCTAAATTCCCTACTAGAGCTACAGCAGAACCTGCCAGGAGAATGATTAGGATCAACAGAATCCCTTTTGTTCTGAGCGTGTGCTGACCTAATCCGACAGCCACTTCTTCACTTAAACTTAATAAGGTTAATTGTTTCGACAGCACAAATGCAATGACAATTCCGATTAGGATGACCGGTGCAATAATTTGAAGCTGGGACCAAGTAGTCCCAATGACACCGCCAGCTGTCCACATTGAAATGTCTTTCGATACTTTAAAATAGATTCCTACTCCTTCGGCAATTGCAAAAAAGAACGTCGACACGGCTGCTCCAGCCAATACAAGTCGAAAAGGGGAGAATCCGCCACGTTTTGCGGAGGCAATTCCAAATACGATTAGCGCCCCGATTGCTGCACCTAAAAAGCAAGCAGCCATAATTCCATAATAATTGAGTGAAGGGACTAGAGCGATGGCGATAGCCAGAGCAGCATTGGCTCCTGCAGTTAAGCCAAGCAAACCTGGGTCAGCAAGAGGATTTCTGGTCATCCCTTGCATGATAGCACCTGAAACAGCCAAAGCAGAACCAACGAGTAACGCCGCCAGTTCTCGCGGAATCCGAATTTCCCGTAATATCAAGCTGTTTTTACTGGTGTCGCCGATAATAGCAAGCCACACATCGGAAACGGAGATGGGTGCCGCACCAAGGATCATTGCTAGGAATAAAGAAGCAACAAGCCCCATACATGCAATAACAAATTTAATTGAAAATGGCAGGGTTCTACGATTCATTAGCCAGGACTCCTTTCACAGAAGAAAAGGACTCTTTCAAAGTGAAAGAATCCTTCTTGAACAACGATTACTTTAAAAAGTTTTCTTTAAAAAACTCAAGCTGATACTCAAGTGTTAACGGATCATTGAAGTAGAATTCACTCGCTTCCGCTTCAAATACATGGCCATCCTTAACAGCTGGTGTGTTTTTGAAGTTTTTAGTTTCCATAAAGGAATTATCTCCATCACTGTTGCGGCTTAAAATAACATAGTCACCCATATATTCAGGAAGCACCTCCGTGGAAAGAGCAAAATATCCATCTTTTAATGCATCTGCTTTTACTTTTTCTGGCATAGGAAGCTTCATTTCCTGGTAAAGGATTTCAGTGCCGCGAGCCCAGTTATCGCCATATACATACAGTTGCTTGTCAAAATTTTCAATAACTGAAACGGTTTTGTCTTCACCGATTTTAGCTTTGATTTCTTCACCAGCATCTTTTGCTCGGGCTTGGAAATCTGTGACCCAATCCTGTGCTTCGTCACCTTTGTTCAGTAATTTACCGATTTCAACTTGTTGAGTCAAATAATCGACTTTGCCGTATGTGAACGTCACGACAGGAGCAATTTCTTTCAATCGATCGATATTATTCATTGTTGATAATCCGATGATCAAATCCGGCTCCAATTCAATGATTTTCTCTAGATCTTCGTCAGTAACTTCTTCAGCGTCTTTTAAATATTTGTCAAAACGAGGATTCGTTTTTGACCAAGAATCTACACCGACAATTGGAACGTCAAGTGCTGCAACGTGACCTGCATAAGTAGATAGAACAACAACACGCTGAGGATCAGCAGGAACTTCAATTGGACCGTTTTCAGATTCGTAAGTGATAGTATCTGCTTTTTTCGCGGGTTCTTTTGAAGTATCTTCATTTTTCGACGAGCAAGCTCCCAAAACAAGTACGAGTGCAAGTGCTAAGTATAACAGTGCTTTTTTCATGTCAATTTTCTCCTTTTAATAAATCATATGTAATACACATCGGTTTACCGCTTCTTGGATCTATTCCAATTTCTGCGTCGATCCTAAAAACTTCACGCAACGTTTTAGGTTCGATCACTTCTTCGGAAGGACCTGCTTTAATAACCTTTCCATCTTTCATCGCTATCAAATAATCAGCGAAGCGGGCAGCTTGATTTAAATCATGCAGTACCATGATGATTGTTCGCTCTTGTTCGACATTCAATTTTTGAAGCAATTCCAGAACTTCTAACTGATGAGCCATATCTAAATAGGTTGTCGGTTCATCGAGAAAAATAATGTCTGTTTCTTGTGCCAGTGCCATCGCGATCCACACTCGCTGGCGCTGACCTCCGGATAATGCATCTACTTGACGATCCCGAAAAGCATCCGTATTTGTAACAGTGAGCGCCCAGTTAATGACTTCGAAATCATTCGCTGTTAACCTGCCTAATCCTGTTTGATAAGGAAACCTTCCATAAGAAACGAGCTCTGATACCGTTAGTCCGCTCGCTGCCTCTTGTGTTTGCGGAAGTATAGCCATTTTACGAGCTAGGGCTTTTGTTTTATGGTCAGCGATATCTCCTCCATCCAGCAAAACTTTTCCAGAATGGCGGGGGATTAAGCGTGTCATCCCTTTTAGAAAAGTCGACTTTCCACACCCGTTAGCCCCGATGATCGCAGTGATTTGCTTATTTGGAATCGTAACGGATAGGTCGTCCACGATGATTTGTTCACCGTAAGCAATTTGTAAGTTCTCGGTTGCTAAGCGTACCATTCGGAACACTCCAATCTGTTATACACGATAATCGTTGATAATGATTCTCATTGTCGGTATAATGATACTATAAAGAGTGAACCCAAAGAAGTCAAATATAAATTTAGGGGGATGAGGTATGTCTCAGGCAACGCTCGTAGATGTAACGATTATCGGTGGAGGACCTGCGGGATTATATGCTGCTTTTTATAGCGGTTTACGAGGAATGTCCACAAAAATCATTGAATTCCAACCGGAACTTGGCGGAAAACTGCATGTTTATCAAGAAAAAATGATATGGGACATTGGTGGGGTGACACCTGCACCTGCAGCCGAAATGATTGGTAAGTTAGTAGAGCAAGGCATGACCTTCAACCCCGAAGTTGTCTTGAATGAAAAAGTGACGAGCATTGATAAGGATGACGAAGGCAATTTCGTCCTGACTAGCTCAACAGGAACTAAACATTTTAGTAGAACAGTTATTCTTGCGGTTGGCGGAGGTATCTTGAAACCTCAAAAGGTCGAAATAGAAGGAGCAGAGCGATTCGAAGTCTCGAATTTACATTACACGGTAAAATCACTGCAGCATTTTAAAGGAAAACGGGTCTTGATTTCAGGTGGCGGGAACGCTGCAATCGACTGGGCTAACGAACTTGAGCCAATTGCAAAAGAAGTGATTTTAACGTATAGAAAATGTGATTTGAATGGTCATGAAGCTCAAGTAGAACAATTACTACAAAGCAAAGTAGTATGCCATTTCAATACTCGCATCGACAAACTGATTGCATCAGATGATCATCATTCAATAGAAAAAGTTGAATTGAAACATTGTTTGGAGGAATCTGGGTTAGTGTTAGAGGTTGACGATGTGGTGATTAATCACGGATATGAAGTAGATACGTCTTTAATAGGAAGTGAAGCAAAAATTGAGCTCACAAACGATCACAGAATCGCTGGAACACCAATGAGCGGAACATCAGTTTCTGGCATTTTTGCAGCTGGCGATGTTCTATTCCATGAGAGTAAAGTTAATCTCATCGCTGGTGCATTCCAAGACGCGGCAAATGCCGTAAATAGTGCTAAAATGTATTTAGATCCAAAAGCATCGCAAGCAGGAATGGTCAGTTCACATAATGAAGTTTTCAAGGAACGCAACAAAAAACTTGTTGAACGATTGATAGGTTGAGTAATTGAATATCGATTTCCAAAAGAAAGAGGCAAATACAACAAATCTGCTTCTTTCTTTTGCGTTATTATCCCCAGATATGGCTAATGACAGCAAGTACGAGAATATGAAAGACTTGGTCTGCCATTATGAGTAGCCACGCAGGCTCACCATCTTTTACCCCCATAATGGTCTTAGCCCACCAAGCGACAAAACGACGGCGATCTAAAAAGACGTGGCTTATAAAAATAATAGCAATCACACTTACAGGAAGCATGCCTGTTGCTAATAAAAATGCAGCACTTACAACCGATGTATAAACGAAACAATGCGTTAAAAGGGGCGCCCATTTTCTCGCTTTGCCAGCAGCCATCCAACTTGTTTGCAATAAATAGTCCCCAATTAGATGACCCACAATTAAATATGAGAACAATGTCATGCTATTACCTCCGTATTGCTGATTTTTTGGGTAAATAATGACTTTAGTTATGTATTTGAATCTAATTCATGCTACTATTATTACAAACAGTTAGGATTGTGACAACAGTTTTTTAGGAAGGATTACATATATGGATAAATCACTTGCAATAACAACTCCCGAAGCCTCTGAATTTCCACAGTCAAACCTACTATTATCCACGATTTTTGAGTATATGGGTAAAATGTCTACCGAAACGGATATTGCTAAGATGCTTTTACTACTTGCCGATTTAGGTACAAAGTTAGTGCGAGCAGACCGGTGTACAGTTTGGCTGCATGAAGCGTCTTCGCAAAGTGTTTGGACGGTAGCCGGACACGGTGTAGAAAGAATAAAAATCGCTGATAATAGCGGGTTCGTTGGAAGAAGTATAAAAACCGGATCCGTGATAAATGTAGAAGATGCTTATTTGGATATACGATTCAATAAAGCAGTTGACCAGGAAACAGGATATCGCACTCGCTCTATACTGTGCATCCCATGTATGAACCAAGAAGGAAAAATAATTGGTGCATTCCAAGCGATTAATAAGCTGGGGGAACCTCATTTTACAAAAAAAGATGAAACGTTGTTAACATTTGCGTCAACTTATGCTGGGAAATCTCTTGATTCATTCATCTTGCATCAGGAATTACTTGAAACACAAAAGGAAATTATAGAAACGATGGGAGAGATAGGAGAAAGCCGGTCACAAGAAACCGGTAATCACGTCAAACGTGTTGCTATTTACTCATATAAGCTAGCTCAACTTGCCGGCATTTCTGAATCGCAAGCGCTGCTTCTTCGGTATGCGTCTCCTATGCACGATATCGGAAAAGTGGCCACACCTGATTCGATTTTGCTGAAACCAGGCAAGTTAACGCCAGAAGAATTCGAGGAAATGAAATTGCATACGGTCGTTGGATATAATGTTTTCCGAAAGTCAGAACGTGAATTGTTAAAAACTGCTGCAATTATTGCTTACGAACATCATGAAAGATGGGATGGTACCGGATATCCGAGAGGGCTGGAGAAGGAAGAGATTCATATATTCGGAAGAATCACCTCAGTTGCGGATGTGTTTGATGCATTAGGCAGTGACCGAGTGTATAAAAAGGCGTGGCCTCTTGAAAAAATCGTGTCTTATATGTCTGAACAGCGAGGGAAACAATTCGATCCCAATTTAATTGATTTATTCCTTAACCATTTAGATGAATTTGTCACTATTCGTGATAGCCATGCCGATAGGATGTGGGACTAAATTTGTCGAAAACAATTTCTGAAGAAGAAACTCGCCTGCTAAAATTGCCACTTGAAGCAGTTTGGGAACTTGTTTCCGATACCAATCGACTAAATCGATATATTGGTTTATTTCCAGTAAACTTCTCTCCATTCACAAGTAGAACGCAGCAACTTATTCGAAAAGCTAAGGGAAAAGCGTTTGGATTGATTGAAGTGGAGTGGGATGAAAATGTATTTGAGTGGGTACGAGAATCATTTTATACGGTTGAACGAAATTATACGAAAGGTCCAGTAGAACGTGTCATTTGGAAAGTGTCAGTAGACCAAGTGAGTGATCAAGAAACGAGCTTGACGCTTACAGGATTGTTCGAGTTTCGTTCGCTTTTAGGGAAAATCGCCTTGAACAATGGAATTATTCCACAACTTTTTAAAACATTTGCTTATGTCGAAGATGCTGCACTAACAGCTGAAAAGCAATTGACGGAAAAAGAGCAAAAAGCTATACAGATAGATGAACGTGTTTTACAAGATGCTGAGCATCATTTAAACGAATTATCAATTGAGCCAGATCTTGTGGATGCACTAGTCCACACCATTCGAACCGAATCGGATGAAGCTGTCACATCCATACAGCCGTATCGATGGGCTTTTGATCATGAGTTTACAAAACAACAAGCTGTACGCCTATTTTTGTTTGCGAATGAAGCAGGAGTATTGGATTATGAATGGAGTTTAATGTGTCCGAACTGCCGAGTCGCGAAAGATCATGCTTCTGTTTTGAAGGATGTTAAAAAAACCGTTCACTGCGACTTATGCGGAGTGGATTTCGAACTTGACTTTGAAAACTATGTGGAAATGACATTTCAAGTGAACGCTGCTATTCGAAAAACAACTAAAGAAACCTTTTGTATAAATGGACCAACCACGTCACCACATACAATTGGCCAATTTAGGATACCGCCTCAAAAGACAACTCGGATCTCTTGGAATTGTATTGATAAAGACATGCAAATTCGGGTAGTGAAGCATAATTTCAAAGTACCGTTTACGTATCAGGGAAATATTGAGTCTTCGGAAATACATATTCATCAGAATGGTATTGCCGAGGAGTTTGTTATTCAAAGTCCGGACATATCCATTGTGAATGATAGTGATGAAGAATACATTTTGGCATTTGAAGAGACCAACTGGGATGAATTTGCACTCACTGCACGAGAAGTAACCTCGTTACAGTTATTTCGGGATTTGCTTCCAGCAGAAGTCCTTGCACCTGGTATGCAAATCGGAGTAGGAAAGTTAACAATTCTCTTTACTGATCTAAAAGACTCAACACAGTTATATGAACGAGTTGGAGATGCTAGCGCCTACAGTGATGTACAAAAGCACTTCACTTCACTGGGAAGTATAATTAGAGTACATGATGGGACAATTGTTAAAACAATTGGAGATTCAATTATGGCCGCATTTTCATCCAACCGTCATGCGTTAGATGCAGCATTTGAAATCCAATCTTCCGTATCAGCTTTAAACGACATTCTGAATAGTCCAGTTACAATAAAGGTAGGCTTACATGAGGGACCTGTAATTGCAGTCAACGCTAATGGCGTTTTGGATTACTTTGGAAGAACCGTGAACATGGCAGCCCGAGTCCAACAACAGAGTACAGGCGGAGACATTGTATTGAACAAGAATCTATTTGATGAGATGCTTATTGAAAAAGACGCAGCTGAAGTAAATGAATTTACGACACAGCTGCATGGAATGGCATCTCCGATTCAATTGGTAAGATTGAATCCTATAATATAGGGCGTTATTTGAAAGAGCTATTTTAGCTCTTTTTTTCGTTTCATGGTAAGCCCCCAATTAAATAACGCATAGGCAACGCAGCACCCCGCTTGGTACGATATTCGTATCAAACAGGAGGTGCTTTCTTTGTTTTTAAACCCTTTAACGATAGTCCCCGTTTCCTTACAACCC